>CANIYR010000063.1 GCA_947471825.1 Phycisphaeraceae bacterium
CGACCCGCACCAGTTCCTTGAACAGTTCGAGCTTTTCAGCCACGGTCATCGGGATGGCCAGCGCCTGGTTGCCGTCGCGCAGGTCCACCGAGCACCAGATCGGCGCGCGGGTGATGGTCTTGCCAGGCCACTGGCGATCGGCCATTTGGGGGGCAAAGGCGAAGGGTTGGTATTTGCGGATGGCGGTGGGATTCATGGGTCGGGGAAAGGGGAAGCGGAGCGTGAAACAAAAAAACCCGGCGCGGGCCGGGGTGGGAGAAGCTCTTGGGGGGAACCGAAGAACCGCAGCCTCACCCGGCGAAGGAGATGGGAAGGAGCAGGCCAAGCGGAAGGGTGATGCGTGTCAAGGCGGAAATTTTAGCGGCGGGGAGGGGGGGAGTCAATGGGTGGGGGAGGGTTGTTTTTGCCGAACATTGCAAGTGCCGGAAACATTCAAGGCCCTGATGTTCGTTTCACGCGCAGATGATCAAGGCGCATTGGAAGACGATTTCGGCATCTCGCGCCAACCTGAATGCCTTGTTGTGGAAAAAAGGTGTTTGATGCCCCCACGCCAATCCGGATGAGGTTTGTGATACGGCAAAAAGGGTGTCCGTGTCAGGGAGGCGTTTTTTTACCCGATTACGCCGACCTGCCCCCTTTGCTGAAAACCAAGCCCGCGGCCATGGCCGAACCGCAGGTCGGCAATCCGCTTCAATCCGGTGGTGGATGCGGATAAGATGCCCGCCCCATGAGCAACCGCATTGTTTCCACTTTTTCCACCCTCCGTTCCCAGCAGCGCAAGGCGCTGATGCCTTTTGTCTGCGCCGGTGATCCCGGCATGCCTGAAACCGAAGGCATTTTGAAGGGGCTGGATGCGGCCGGCGCCAGCGTGATCGAGGTGGGCATCCCCTTTTCGGATCCGGTGGCCGACGGACCGGTGATCCAGGCGGCCATGAACCGCGCCTTGGTCAAGGGGCTCAAGGTCTCGCAGTTGCTCGAATCGGTGGCCCGTGTCCGCCCGCAGGTCAAGGCCGGCTTGGTGGCCATGGTGTCTTATTCCATCGTCCACCGCCTGGGGCTGGAGGCTTTTTTGAAGGATGCCGCCGCGGCCGGTTTTGACGGCATGATTTTCCCCGACCTCACCTTGGAGGAGGCGGATGCGTCGCTTGCCGCCTGCGCCAAGCATGGCGTCACGCTGAGTTTGCTCATTGCCCCGACCACCCCGATCGAGCGGGCGGAGAAGATTGCCAAGGCTTCCACTGGTTTTGTGTATGTCATGTCGCGGGCCGGCATCACCGGGGTGCGCAGCGAATTGCCGCCGGAATTGCCGCAGCGGGTCGCGCGCCTGCGTCAGGTGACGGATTTGCCGCTGGCTGTCGGTTTTGGCGTGTCGGATGCGGCGCAGGTCAAAAGTGTGGTGTCCGTGGCGGATGCGGCCATCGTGGGATCGGCCCTGTGCAAGCGGATCCACGACGCCGCCCAAGCGGGTGAGGATCCGGTGGCTGCCGCGACGGCCTTCACCCGCGAGTTGGCCGGGGGGCTGGCCTAACCAGGTGATTCCACCTGCTTGGCAGATTGCCAAGCGGCATAAAAACAATGGTTTAACGGCGCCTCGCGAATTCGGCACAAAAGGCGCACTTTACCCTTGCAAACGGGCATCATCATGACTATCGTCATGCCCTCTTTCCGCACGCACCCGCACCCAGGATTTCCATGAGTCCCCTCATTTCGTCCACCGGGAGCCGAATGCGCCAATGGGAACGGCCAGTCGGGGTTTTGGCCCTCACCTTGGCGGCCACCGCATTGGCCGCCTGCTTCGACCAATGGGTGTTCGATCATTGCTTTTCCCCCGATAGCGCCACGCGCGGGCTCAGTTACACGCTCAAAAGCATGGGCTGCCTCTATCCGTGGGTTGCCGCCGCCGTGCTGCTGGTGGTGTGCGATTTGAAGGCGCATGCGGCCGGCGGGATGGCGGCTTGGCACGGGGCCATCCGCAAGGCCCTGCTGGTGCTGTTGTCGCCGCTGGTCGCCGGGGGGCTTGCGGAGGCGGTCAAAGTCGCGGTCTGCCGGCCGCGTCCGCCGGCTTGCGCCTTCGGACAGGTGCCTGGCTTGTTTGACGCCTTGGCGCAGGCGGGATCTTCCGCCGGCGGGTTGTCGGCGCAGGGGTCCTATGGTTTTTGTTCCGGGCACAGCGCGGTGGCTTTCGGTGCGGCTTTTGCCATGTCACGGCTCCTGCCCGGCACCCGGTGGGTGTGGCTGGCGCTGGCTATCGGTTGCGCTTTCACACGCGTCCAAAGCCATGCGCATTGCCTGAGCGATGTGGTGTTCGGGGCGGGCATGGGCTGGTTTGCGGCATGGATGGTCGTCGCCGTCATCCGGCGCATTTCCCGCCGCGTGGATGCCCGGCGCGGGTTTGGCGGCATGTTCTGGGATTTTCCAAGCGGGCGTGCGTTGCCGCTATGATGGGCCGGCTTTTGCAACCATTCTTTCAAAAAGGTTCCCATGACCTATCTCATTCCGCTTGGTATCGTTGTTTTCATCGCCTTTTTCGCCTTTGCCACCGTTCCGCAAGGCACGGTGGGGGTCGTCACGGTGTTTGGCAAGTACAGCCGCATCATGCGGCCTGGCCTTAATTTCAAGCTCCCCTTCATCGAGGTGGTCTCCACCCGCATCTCGGTGCAGAACCGCGCCGCCGAACTCCAGTTCCAGGCGGTGACGGTGGACCAGGCCAATGTGCACTTCACCGCCATGCTGCTCTATGCGGTGGTGAACCAGGATGAGGACACCATCAAGAATGTTGCCTACAAGTTCGTCAACCAGCAGAATTTCATGCAGGCCCTGGTGCGTTCGGTCGAGGGCACGGTGCGTGCTTTTGTGGCCACCAAGAAGCAATCGGAAGTGCTGCTGCTCCGCCGCGAAATCGTCGATTCGGTCAAGGAACACTTGGATGCCACGCTTGAGGGATGGGGTTACCACCTGATCGACCTTCAGATCAACGACATCGCCTTTGACGAGGAAGTGATCCGTTCGATGGCCAAGGTGGTGGCATCCAACAACCTGCGTGCCGCCGCGGAAAACGAAGGGCAGGCCCTGCTCATCACCAAGACCAAAGCCGCCCAGGCCGAAGGCAACGCCATCCTGATTTCAGCCCAAGCCGAAAAGGATGCCGCCCAGTTGCGCGGCCAGGGTGTGGCCCTGTTCCGCGAGGAGGTGGCCAAGGGCATGAGCCGGGCGGCCAAGATGATGACGGACGAGAATCTGGATGCCTCGCTGATCCTGTTCAGCATGTGGACCGAGGCGGTCAAGAACTTCGCCGAGCACGGCAAGGGCAATGTGATTTTCCTTGACGGATCGACCGAAGGCATGGAAAAAACCATGAAACAGATGATGGCCATTGGCCAGATGGATCTGGCGGACTTGGGCAACAAAATGTCAGCCAAGCCCAAGGTGTGAATTCATCGGACACGGCTGGAAAAACAACCGCCACCCTTCCCGGTGGCGGGTTTTTTCTGTCGAAATGCTACAATCCGCGTTCATGAGCAACCCCACTCCCCGGTATCGGCGCGTTCTTCTTAAAGTCAGCGGTGAAGGCTTTTGCAAGCCCGGTTCTTTCGGGGTGGACCCTGAGGAGTTGGTGGCCATCGCCACCGAAATCGCGGCGGCGGCCCGGGTTGGCGCCCAGTTGGCGGTGGTTGTCGGCGGCGGCAACATCATCCGCGGACAGCGGTTGGCCGAGGCTGGTCAGATCGCCCAAGCCAGCGCCGACTACATGGGCATGCTCGGCACCGTGATCAACGGTCTGGCGCTCAAGGAGGCCCTTGAGAAGCAGGGCGTTTCCGCCCGCGTGGTGTCGGCCCTCAGCATGACCAGCGTGGCCGAGCCCTATGTGCGCAACCGCGTCATCCGCCACTTGGAAAAGAACCGGGTGGTCATCTTCGTCGCCGGCACCGGCAACCCGTTTTTCACCACCGACACCGCCGCCGCCCTGCGTGCCGCCGAAATCGGCGCCGATGTGGTGCTCAAGGCCACCAAGGTGGACGGCATCTACGACCGCGACCCCAAGAAGTTCCCCGACGCCAAAAAATACGCATCCGTCGGCTACGAAGAGGCCATCACCAAGAAACTGGGCGTGATGGACCTGGCGGCCTTCTCATTGTGCATGGAGCGCAAAATTCCGATCGTGGTGTTCGACATGAACAACAAAGGCAACATTGCCGGCGTGGTGGCCGGCGCCGAAGTCGGCACCCGGGTCGGCTAAGACGCAACCGCCATGCTCGCCCACCGCATCATTCCCTGTTTGGATGTTCACGCCGGCCGTGTGGTCAAGGGCGTCAATTTCCTGAATTTGCGCGATGCCGGCGATCCGGTGGAAATCGCCAAGCAATACGAGGCGCAGGGCGCCGACGAATTGGTGTTCCTTGACATCACCGCCAGCCACGAGGCGCGTGCCATCACCCACGAGATGGTGCGCCGCGTGGCGGAGGAATGCTTCATGCCCTTCACCGTCGGCGGTGGCATCCGCACGCTTGATGATGTGACCCGTCTGGTGCAGGCCGGGGCGGAGAAGGTTTCCATCAACACCGCCGCCGTCATGGATGCCGGCATCGTCCGCCAGGTCTCGGCGCGCTTCGGTTCCTGCGCCACCGTGGTCAATGTGGATCCCAAGCGGGTGCCGGCCGAGGGCTTCGAGGCCCGCCGCAAGGAACGCGAATTGAAAGGTTTGTTCGCCCCGCAGCCCGAATTGCAATCCGGCGGCGGCGAGGTGTTTGAGGTTCATACCCATGGCGGCCGCAAGCCCACGGGCCTGTGCGCCGTGGCCTATGCCAGGCAGGTGGTGAGCCTGGGCGCCGGCGAGTTGATCGTGACCTCGATGGACGCCGACGGCACCAAGGATGGCTACGACCTGCCGATCACCCGGGCCATTTCCACCGCCGTCAGCGTGCCGGTGGTTGCCTCCGGCGGCTGCGGCAGCCCGGCCCACATGGTGGCGGCAGTCAGGGATGGCAAGGCCGACGCGGTGCTGGCGGCCAGCATTTTCCACTATGGCACCTACACCATCGGCCAAGCCAAGCAGGCGCTGCGGGATGCGGGGTTGCCGGTGCGGTTGTGATGCCGGGGGGGAATTCGCCCATGAAAAAAGACCGGCCAGGCGGCCGGTCTTTTTTCATGGGGTCCGCTGCGATCATTTTCCGCCCACCGCAGCCATCACTTCGGCCAACTTTTTGCCGTTCTCCTGGCGCGGTTCGGCCTGGCTGGCGTTGTCGAGATACCAGTCGCCGCCGACCTTTTGGCAATCGGTGCAGAGCGTGCGCATCTGGTCCTTGAAATCCGCCGCCAGCGCCTTGAGGGCCTGCGGGGTGTTTTCAAAGCGGATGGACAGGTTGTTGCCGGCGGCTTCCAGCCGGTTGGCATCAATCCTGAAGCGCCGGGTCACGCGGTCATAGGGGGCAAAGCGGGTGGCGCGCAGGGTGACTTCCACCACCTTGCGGCCGGTGCCGTCGGCCACGATGCGGGCCGATTCGAAGGGCAGGGTGCGGTTGATTTCATCGCGGATGTTGCACAGCACGGACATTTCGGCATCGGACCCCAGTTGCACGGGGGCGGGGCTCCCGTGGGTGATGGCGGTCAGGGTGCCGTCCACTTTTTCATGGGTGGTGCCCAAGCCGTTTTCGACCGAGCGGTCGCGTTCGATGAGGCGCTGCACCGTCACCGGGCGCTCGACCACCCGTTCCACCACGCGCTCGACGGTGACGGTCTGGGGCGGCGTGTGCACGGGCCGGTCCACATAAACGGGCCGGTCGACATACACCGGTTGCTCGACATAGGCCGGACGCTGCACGTACACCGGGCGCTCGACATACACGGTGCGCGAGCAGTGCGGCTCGTAGTAATAGGCATCGCAGCGGCTCGGCCGGAAGGCGGCGCGGCCCAATTCCACGCCGACGCCGACGCCAATGCCGATGCCGATGGCTTTCCCAATGTTGCAGCCGCCATAGGCCACATCGGCGGAGTGGTGGGGTACAATCAGTGCGCAAGTCAGAAAGAGGGGGTGCAGCATGGACAGTCTCCAAAAGGGTTCATCTGATCCCTGACGCCTGCATTCTACAATAAGTTAGACAACTAATGAAATATTTTTCTTTTTCAAGCCAATCATGCCCCACCGCCCAGCCACAGGGCGATGTGGTAAACCACAAAAGCTGATGTCCAAGCCAAAACACTCATGTAGCCAAGTTGGAAGGCGGCCCATTTCCAAGAGCCGGTTTCACGGCGGGTGATGGCTTGGGTCGGCAGGCATTGCATGGCCAGCACGAAGAACACCAGAAGCGACAGGCAGGTGGCGGTGGTGAACAGCGGGGTGCCGTCGGCGCGCTTTTCCGCAGCCAGGGCCTTGAACAGGTCTTGTCGTTCAGCACCTTCGCCGACACCGGTCACGATCCCCAGGGTGGAGACAACCACTTCGCGCGCGGCGAAGGACGCCAGCACACCGACGCTGATTTTTTCGTCGAAGCCCAGCGGTGCGAAGGCCGGTTGCACGGCATGGCCGATGCGGCCCAGCACGGCATGGCGGAAGCGATGGGGGGCGGTGATGGCATCCTTGGCGTCGCCCAGTTCCTTCTGTTTTTGGGCGTCCAAGCCGGGCTCGGCCGATTGCAGGCCGAGTTCGGCCATCTTGGCCGCCTCCGTTTGGGTCAGTGATTGCGCCACTTGGGATTCCGGCATCTTGGGGTAGGTCTTGGCCGACCACAAGATGACTGAAATCAGCAGGATGATCGTGCCGGCCTGTTTGAGGAAAACCAGCCCGCGGTCCCAAGTGGTCAGCAGGGCCGAACGCAAGCTTGGCACCTTGTACGACGGCAATTCGATCAGCAATTCGCGCGGCGTGCCTTTGAGCAGTGTGTGGCGGAACAAGAAAGCCATTCCCAAGGCGGCCACGATGCCCAGTCCGTAGGCTCCGGCGAACACCAGACCGCCCAGTTCCGGCCGGTTGTGGAACAAAAGCGCCGCCACCATCGCGTACACCGGCAACCGGGCGCTGCAGGTCAAAAGCGGGATGATGAGGATGGTGATGAGCCGGTCGCGGCGGTTGGGCAGTGCGCGGGTGGCCATGATGGCCGGGATGGCGCAGGCATGGGCCGATAGCATGGGTACGAAAGCGCGGCCGGGCAGGCCGACCTTCCGCATCAGGCGGTCCATCACAAAGGCGGCCCGGGCCAGGTAACCGGTATCCTCCAAAAGTGAGAGCATGAAGAACAGGATGCAGATCTGCGGCAAAAACACCAGCACACTGCCCACGCCGGTGATGACGCCGCTGGAGATGAAATCGTTGAAATCACCATCCTGCAGGTGGTTTTTCGCCTGTTCGCCCACCCAGCCGCAGGCGGCGTTGATCCAGTCCATCGGCGGTTTGGCCAGCACGAACAGCGATACGAACAGCCCGGCCATGATGACCGCGAATCCCAACACACCCCACATCGGGTGTGTCAGCACATGGTCCGCCCGATCCGCCCACACGCTGGGGGCCGCCGCCGGGCCGGAGGCCGCCTTGGCACCCACATCGGCCGCCCATTGGTGGCGCCGTGCGGTCGGACAGGATGTGCAGCCGGCGCAGGTGGCCACGCGGCAGGCAAGTTCCTGCGCAAAAGGTTCATATTGTTCTTTTTGCGCCGGAGTGGAGGCCAGGCGGGCGATTTCATTTTCCAAGAGGGCCATTCCCTCCCCCGTGCGGGCGGAGGTGAGCACCACCGGTGCGCCCAATTCCTGGGCCAGGGTTTCTTTCAAAATCTCAATGCCTTGCGCCCGGGCCAGATCCATCTGGGTGACGCATATCACCATCGGCAGTCCCAATTCCCGCACTTGGGAGGCCAAATACAACTGGCGCGGCAAGTTGGTGGCATCGAGCACCGCCACCACGGCGTCCGGCCTGGAGGTGCCGGGATGGTGCCCTTTGATGATGCTGGCCGCCAGTTCCTCTTCCGTTTCGCCGCCTTCCAAACTGTAAAGGCCGGGGAGGTCAAGCAGGGTGATGGGGCCCGCCGGGCCTTCCATTTCCGCCGAACGGCATTCCAAGGTGGTGCCGGGGAAATTGCTGCTTTTGGCCCGCAAGCCGGTCAGCTGGTTGAACACAGCCGTTTTGCCCGAATTGGGATTGCCCACGAGGGCAATCCGCTGCGCGCCGTGCTGGCGTGTTTGGCGGTTGGGGGCCAAGGTCGGCAGGGAGATGTTGTCCATGGCTTATCGGGCGCCTTCCACGGGCTCTGAGACCGGTTCGACGGTGATCTGCTCCGCCAGGTGCCGGCTCATGCCGATGCGGGTGCCGCAACTGCATACAATCAGGCGGTCGCCTCCCCTCAGCACGCGGACCGTCTGGCCTTCGCAAAGGCCCATGACTTTCAGACGTTCCAAATCCAGCAGGTCAGAACCCACATGCTTGACCACCGCACGCACACCCGTGGGCAAATGGCTCAGGGTAAAAAAAGATTTTGAAGTCTGATTAGACATGTGGATATGGTAGTTTGTTGAGAATGAATGTCAAAAAGAGGCGCCCTTCGCAAAAGCCCCAAGTTTGCGGGTGGGCCATTGGTTTTTTGAAAAAAAATCTTGCAACTCCCCTGCTGGCTGTTAGATTAAGCGTCACCCTTTGGGCGTTGCCCCCTTCCCGGAAAAACATTCATGAGCAGTAATGAACATCATGGCAGCGCTGTTTTGCATGCGGTTATTGGCGAGGCCAAAACCATGGCCGACACCTCGTTGGCCAAATATTTTCGTGCGGCCGTCCAGTTGCAGGCATCCGACCTCATCATGCGCGGCGGGGAATCGCCCAAGGTGCGTGTGCGCGGTGCGTTGGGGCGGCTCGACACGGTTCCCCTGTCCATTGCCGAATTCAATGCGTGCGTCAAGGAAAGCATGTCTGAACACCATTGGTCCGAGATGCTGAAGTACGGTTCGGCCGACATGGCCGTGGATTTTGACGTGGACGGAGAAAAACACCGTTTCCGCATCAATTCCTTCATGACACGCGGACGGTGCGCGGTGGCTGCCCGCCGGGTTTCCAACAAGATTCTCAGTGCTGCGCAACTGCTTCTTCCCGAAGGGGTCGAGAAAATGTGCGAGTTGCGGCAAGGCTTGGTCCTGCTCTGCGGCATAACCGGATCGGGGAAAAGCACGACGATCGCCGCGCTCATCCAAAAAATCAACGAGACCCGCCAATGCCACATCCTCACCCTTGAGGATCCCATCGAATATCTGTTCAAAGATGCCAAGGCGATGGTCAACCAGCGTGAAATCGGCATTGATGTGCCCAATTTTTCGGTCGCACTGCGTGCCATGGTGCGTGAAAA
>CANIYR010000064.1 GCA_947471825.1 Phycisphaeraceae bacterium
CCGGACGCGCCAGTTTTTTGCCCTCTGCTTCGGTCACATGCTGCTCCACCAACAGTCGGGCGACGCTGGTGTCCACCGGCACCCCGGCGGCCGCCTGGGTGCCCGGCCAGGCGAGCGACGGCTGAGTATCGCCGGCAGCGCGCAGGGCCAGCCCGTGCCAGCCGGGCAGCACCTGCGCAAAGACCTCCCCCGCACCGCCCTGGGTACCCAAGAGGACCGGCGCCGGCGAGTGGCCCACCTGTACATCCACGCACAGGGTCTTGCCCATGCCGGCCAGCAAATTCTTGGCCGGGCCGGCGGTTTCCGACAGCCTGGCCTCGGCCCGCGCAAAGGCCGTGCGCGACGCCTGGGCCAGGAGCGGCACCAGATCCACCGGCGCCGCCGGCCGGCCGTCGAGCACCGCGCCCAAGTCGGCCGGCATGGCCGAGCCCTCGCCCATGGTCACGCCTTCCAGGCGCAGGGTCACCACCACCCCCACCGCCTTGCCGGCCCACACTTCGGAAGCGGATTTCTCCGGCACCGCGCCCACGGACAGCCAGCCTTCGGCCAATTTGTGCAGCCGCAGGGCATCCGCCTCGGAGGGTGCCGGGGCCGAGGTCGGGGCCGGCACGGCAGCCGGGGCGGCCACCGGCGCCGGGGTGGCGGGCGCGGCCGGGTCGGCCTGGGCGGAAGCCCCGAGCACCAGGGCGGAGGACAGGATGCAGGAGGAGACAGGGGTTTTCATGGCGGGTTCTTCGGGCATAAGGAGACCGGAGCATAGCGCCGCGGCACCCCTTGGCAAGCCCGACCGGGCGGGAAATTCCCGGCTAAACTGCCCGCCCCCTTTTCACCCCCACCCCCACCCCGAGACACCATGTCCACCTGCTGCTCCTCGACCTGCTCGTCCAAAGCCCCCCTGCGCGTCGCCGTCACCGGTGCCGCCGGCCAAATCTGCTATTCCCTGCTTTTCCGCATCGCCAATGGCGACATGTTCGGCAAAGACCAGCCGGTGATTTTGCAGCTGCTCGAGCGCAACGACGAGAAGGCCCTGGCCGCCCTGAAGGGCGTGGCGATGGAATTGGATGACTGCGCCTTCCCGCTATTGCACGGCATCGTGCAGACGGCCGACGCCGAAACCGCCTTCAAGGACGCCAACGTGTGCTGCCTGGTGGGCTCCAAGCCCCGCGGCCCCGGCATGGAGCGCGCCGACCTGCTCAAGGACAACGGCAACATCTTCATCGGCCAGGGCAAGGTGATCGACGCGGTGGCCGCCGACAACTGCCTGGTCGCGGTCGTGGGCAACCCCTGCAACACCAACTGCATGATCGGCGCCGCCCAAGGCAAGCGCATCAAGGCCGACCGCTGGACCGCCATGGTGCGCCTGGACCAGAACCGCGCCGCCAGCCAGCTGGCCCAGAAGGCCGGCGTGAAGGTGAAGGATGTCAGCGACATCTTCATCTACGGCAACCACTCGCCGACCATGTTCCCGGGCTTCCACAACGCCAAGATCAAGGGCCAGAAGGCCACCGAAGTCATCACCGACCGCGCCTGGCTGGAAACCACCTTCTGCGAAACCGTCGGCAAGCGCGGCGCCGCCATCATCGCCGCCCGCGGCCTCTCGAGCGCCGCCTCCGCCGCCAACGCCTGCGTGGACCACGTGCGCTCCCTGTGGACCCCCGGCGCCATCCACTCGCTCGCCGTCAAGAGCAACGGCCTGTACGGCTTCCACCCCGACGTGTGGGCCGGCATGCCGGTCAAGACCACGGCCCCGGGCCAGTACGAAGTGATCAAGGACCATCCGATGGACGAGTTCGCCAAGAGCATGATCGCCAAGACCAATGCGGAATTGGTGGGGGAATTGGACACGGTGAAGGACATGCTCAAGTAAGGGATGGTCGGCTTCAGCCGACCGCTGGACATTGAACAAAGCAACGCGCGCCCCGAGTTGGGGCGCGCGTTGTTGTTTGCTTGATCCGGCAGGACCGCCGACGCCCGAGACTCCGGCATGGGAACGCGCGCTTGCCTCCCCCTCACCACGCCGTGATCATCGCCTGGGTCCCATGCCGCCCGTCCGTCTTCCCCTTCGCCTGCTTCAACCTTTGCTCCGCCATCGCCGTGCCCGACAAATCCAGCCCGGACTTTTGCGCCGCGTCCAGCACGATGGCCAGGTCCTTGAGCGCCAGGTCGATCATGAAGGCCGGGGCCAGGTCGCCCTTGGCGATCTTGGGGCCGAGGTTCTGGAGCTGCCAGGAGCCGCCGGCGCCGGCCGAGACCACCTCCGCCATTTTCTGCACGTCAAGGCCCATCGCCTGCGCCAGCTTGATCGCTTCGCAGGTGGCCATCAGGTTGCCCAAGACGCAGATCTGGTTGCAGGCCTTGCAGGCCTGGCCGGCGCCGACCGGGCCGAGCAACTGGATGTTCTTGCCCATCGCCGCCAAGACCGGCTTCACTTTTTCAAAGGTGGCTTCGTCGCCGCCGACCATGATCGACAGCGTGCCGTTCTTGGCGCCGATGTCGCCGCCGGAAACCGGGGCATCCAGAAAGGCGACGCCCAAACCCGCCAGTTTGCAGGCGAATTCGCGGGTGGCCACCGGTGAAATGGTGGAGTTGTCCACCACGATGAGGCCCGGCTTGGCGCCGGCCGCGACGCCGTTGGGGCCGAACAGCACGGCCTCGACATCCGGGGTGTCGGTCACATTGATGAACACGATGTCAGAGGCTCCCGCCACCTCGGCGGGCGTGGCGCCCTGGGTTGTACCGGCGGCCAGTGCCGGGGCGGCCTTGTGGGCCGAGCGGTTCCACACTTTCACGGTGTGGCCGGCTTTGAGCAGGTTGAGGGTCATGGGCAGGCCCATGATGCCAAGGCCGAGGTAACCGATTTTCAGGGGATTGTTGTTCATGGCAGGTGTGGAAACAGGGGTTCAGCCGGCTCGGAGCGGCGCAGCGCCTGCGCCAAAGGGGATTCCGGGTTTTCGGGATCAAACGTGAGTGCCACCGGGCGGGCTTCCGCCCCCACCTTGAAGGTGGCAAAATCCTCGGCCAGACCCAAGGCCTTGGCACCATTGACGGTGGCCATTTTGAGCAGCAGCAAGGGATCGGTGGCGTCGCGCAGGAACAGGTGGCGCATTTGCGGCAGCACCCCCAAGGGGTGCGGCTCGCTTGCGGGCTGGCAAATGGCCGAGTCGGTGCCCAGGCACACATTGATGCCGTAGGCCAGCATGTCGCGGTAGCGGTGGTTCTTGTGGCCGAAATAATCCGAGGCCACAGGGCAATAAGCGACGCTGGTGCCGGTGCGGGCCAGAATGACCAGATCGGCGTCGGAGGCGTAATTCACATGGGCCAAGAGCCAATGGGCGGCCGCCAAATGCGGGCGCATCCATTCCACCGGGGTCAGGCCGGCTTGGTAGGCTGCGGCGTACTGCGGCTTCCATTTGCCCAGTTTTTCCAATAATTCACGGAAGGGACCGGTGCCGCGGGCGACGAATTCCAATTCTTCGGTGGTTTCCGCCAGATGGGTGGACAGCGGAAAGCCGCTTTGGCTGGCGGTTTCAAACAGCAAAGGACCGGCTGAATAGGGCGCATGCGGCTGGATGCCGATGCGCTTCTCCGAAAACAGTTCGTAGCCCTGCGGAATCCGGCAAACCGCCCCCAGTCCGAACTGCTCGGCGTAGGCCATGCCCCAGATTTCCCATTTGAAGCGCGCCTGCAACGCCTCTTTCACCTTGTCGTGGGCCACGATGTCGCCGGCCGCCACCGTGCCGGCCATGGCCGAAGCGGCCAAACCGGCCTCGTAGGACGCCCACCAGGCGGCGTCGGTCGCGGGCTTTTCGCGCACCACCTGCTCCAGCCAACCGGGGAAATCGCCGTCGTAGGGCCGGGGCCCGATGCCGGTCAATTCCAAGTGGGTGTGGGCATTGACGAAGCCCGGCACCACCAAACGGTCCGGTAGGCGGATTTGGGCGACCGAATCGGCCAAAAAAGCCGCCGGAACCCCGGCCGGCGGACCGGCGTAAACCACCCAACCCTCGGCCGAAACCGCCACCACCCCGGGGCGGGCCAAGACCCCGGCGCCGTCCATGACGGCGCCGGCTTGAATCAGGGTGGGTTGAGAATTGAACATTCCCTTATTGTGCCCTAAATCCGCACGGAATGCCGCTGCGTTGGCGATATACTTCCGTCTTACCTTGGCCCATCCCCAAACTTCCCATCCACCCATCCTCAGGGATCCTTTCCATGCGCAACCGTTTTGTCCTACCCGCCCTTCTGCTCGCCTCCCTCACCTTGGCCGGCACCGGCTGCGTCAGCCAAGGCCAGCTGGATGACGCCCGCAAATCCAACCGCATGCTCGAAGAGCGCGTGGCCGACCTGGAGCAGCAGCTCAAGGCCAGCAACGCCACCCTTGCCGAAATGAAGGCGCGCCGCGATGAAAACGCCGGCCTGGTGGCCGGCCTGACCGCATCCAATGCCGAATTGCTGAAGAAACTCGGCGAACTCAAGGCGGAGTACGCCGAATTGGCCAAAAGCAAAGGCGATGTGGTCATCACCCGGGCACTGCCCTCCGCCCTCAACACCGCGCTGGCCAACTTGGCCGCGGCCAACCCCGACCTCATGACCTACGACGCCGCCAGCGGCATGATCCGCTTGAAGAGCGACCTCACCTTTGCATTGGGACAGGTCACCGTGAACGACGGCGCCAAGGAAGCCATCAAGAAGCTGGCTGATGTGCTCAACCGCGAAGACGCCGCCAAATACGAAGTGCAGGTGGTTGGCCACACCGACGATGTGCCGGTGACCAGCGCCGCCAACAAGGCCCGCTTCATGGACAACTGGGGCTTGTCGGCCGGCCGCGGCCAGGCCGTGCTGCACGAACTGCGCGATGGCGGCGTGAAGGAAGACCGCCTGGCCCTGGTCGGCTACGGCGAACAGAAGCCGCTGGTTGAAAATGTCGCGGGCGAAGACGGCAAGAAGAAGGGCGCCGCCACCAACCGCCGCGTGGAAATCTACCTGCGCGAAGTCGGCATCGCCAAGGCCGAGGCCCCCAAGAAGGCCGAAGCAGCCCCGGCCAACCCAGCCCAGGTTGAAGCACCCGCCCCCGCCACCGGCACGGTTGTGGAAAAGGCTCCGGCCGACAAGTTCGAGAACTTGAAGTAAATCTTTCGATTGAAAAAAGACAACAACCCCGGCCAAGGCCGGGGTTGTTTTTTGATGCGGTGTGCCCGGGATGGGCGCAGCGGCTTCGCATGACTCTGCGATTCATGCGAAGCTCACTTGGCTTGGAATTTCCCCCCGCTGCGCTTGACCACGCCGCGGATTTCCAGCATGGTCAATTCCACCTGCACATTCTGCACCGGGAGACCGGTGCGGGCGGTGACTTCATCAAGCGAGCAGGCCTCGCCCAAGACGCCCATGATTTGCCGCTGCGGATCGTTCAAGCTGCCGAAAAGCGGCGCGCCGCCGGCTTTGGCGGCCGGATCCGCCTGGCCCGTGGCCACCTTCAGCATCTGGCCGGCCTCGCCCAATTGCTCCAGCACTTCGCCCACGCTGGTGACCAGGGTCGCCCAGCCCTCGCGGATGGCTTTGTGGCAGCCGGCCGAGGCGTCGGAATCCACCCGGCCAGGCAGGGCCATGAGTTCGCGGCCGTGCTCATCGTTGCACAGGCGGGCAGTGATCAGTGCTCCGGAGCGGTCGGCCGCCTCGATGAGCAGCGTACCCAGCGACATGCCGGACAAAATGCGGTTGCGGCGCGGGAAATTTTCGGCAGACGGCGGAAAAGTCATCGGCAGTTCGCTCAGCACCGCGCCGGCCCCCTCCGCGACGATTTTGTCGAACAGCGGCGCATGCTCCTTGGGGTAAGGGCGCGCCAAGCCCGAGCCGATCACCGCCACCGTGCGGCCGCCGGCAGGGCGCATGCGCAGCGCGGCCCCGTGCGCGGCCGCATCAATGCCGTAGGCGCCGCCGGACACAATGGTGACGCCCGCCACCGCCAACCCGGCGGCAAAACGGTCGGCCTGCTCGCGCCCGTAGGCGGTGCAGCGGCGCGAGCCGACGATGGCCAAGGCAAGGGCATCGCGCTCCTGCAGGGCGCCGCGCATCCAGAGCAAGGGCGGCGGGTCGGGGATGTGGGACAGGGCCCTCGGGTAAGCCGCATCGCCCAAGGCGATCAGTTGCGCCCCGTGCGCCGCCACCGCCGCCAACTCCCGCTCCACCGCATCGGAAGCCAGCACCTGGTCCAAGGCCGCCCGCAGCCGGCCGTCGCCGGCAATGCCCTTGACCCGGCCCCAATCGGCGGCAGAGGCGCCCAACACCGCTTCGGCCGAACCCAGCAAGTCCAGCAGCCGGCCGGTCAAGGTTGGCCCGAGGCCCGGGGTCAGCGAAAGCGCCAGCAGGGGATGACGGGTGGAAGGCATAAGGGAAAATCTAACATAATGCGAACATCCTGCAACCCCCTTAGCAATCCTTGTGCTTGCCCGGGGCTTTTTTCGATGGCGGCAACCCCAGCGCGGGGATCGCCTCGCGCAGCAAATCGTCCACATTGGCGACGAATTTGAACACCAGTTTCTTCTTGACCTCCGGATCCACCTCAGCGAAATCGCGGCGGTTTTCCTCGGGCAGGATCACCGTCTGAATGCCGGCCCGCGCGGCGGCCAGGGTTTTCTCCTTCACCCCGCCGATCGGCAGCACGCGGCCGCGCAGGGTGATTTCGCCGGTCATGGCGATGGCCTTGCGGGGCGGGAGGTTGGCGGCCAGGGAAACGATGGCGGTGAACATGGAGACGCCGGCGGAGGGGCCGTCCTTGGGCGTGGCGCCGGCCGGCACGTGGATGTGCAGGTCGTTGCCGTCAAACAGGCGCGGATCAAGGCCCAGCGACGCGGCACGGCTGCGGTAAAGGGTCAGTGCGATGGTGGCGGATTCCTTCATCACATCGCCCAACTGGCCGGTCAGCACCAGGCCGCCCTTGCCGGGGTATTTGGCCGCCTCGATGAACAGGATTTCGCCGCCCACCGAGGTGTAGGCAAGCCCCACCACCGTGCCGGCCCCGTGGCAGCGGGTGTCGAGGTCGCGGACGAATTTTTCCCCGCCCAGCACCTGCACCACGAACTTGGCATCCACCGTGGTCTTGGCATGCTTGGGATGGGTCGCCACGCGGGCGGCGATGGCCCGGCACACGTTGCCGACCTGGCGCTCCAGCTCGCGCACGCCCGCCTCGCGGGTGTAGTTCTCGATCACCTTGGCCACGCCGTCAACGGTCCAGGCGCAGTCCTTGGATTTGAGGCCGTTCTCCTTCATCTGGCGCGGCACCAGGTATTGCTTGGCGATCTGCGCCTTGTCATGGTCGGTGTAGCCGCTGACCTCGATGACTTCCAGCCGGTCGTAGAGCGCGGCGGGGATTTGGTCGGCGGTGTTGGCGGTGCAGATGAACAGCACCTTGGACAGGTCGAAGGGCACATCCAGGTAGCGGTCCACGAAGGCGTGGTTCTGGCGCGGATCGAGCACTTCAAGCAAGGCCGAGGACGGGTCGCCGCGGCTGTCGGCACCCAGTTTGTCGATCTCGTCGAGCATGATCACCGGGTTGTTGGCGCCGGCCCGCTTCAATTCCTGGATCAGCCGGCCGGGCATGGCGCCGATGTAGGTGCGCCGGTGGCCGCGGATCTCCGCCTCGTCGCGGATGCCGCCCAGGGCGAGCCTGGCGAAGGGCCGGTTCATGGATTCGGCGATGGAGACACCCAGGCTGGTTTTGCCCACGCCCGGCGGGCCGACCAGGCACAGGATCGGGCCGCGGCCTTCGGGGTTCAGCTTGCGCACCGCCAGGTATTCCAGCAAACGCTTCTTGACCTTGTCAAGGCCGAAATGGTCGCGGTTCAATACCTGCTTGGCGTGCGGCAAACCGATGGCTTCCTTGGCCGACACGCTCCAAGGCAGATCGGCGATCAGCTCAAGGTAGCTGAGCGTCACCGAATATTCCGGGCTGCCGGAAGGGATGACCTCCAGCCGCTTGATTTCCTTCTCGGCCTCTTTGGCCACCTTTTCCGGCAGCTTGGCCTTCTCTATTTTCTTCTTGAGCTGGGCGATCACCTCCTCGGATTCGTTGCCCTCGCCCAGTTCCTTCTGGATGGCCTTGAGCTGCTCGGCCAGGAAGTATTTGCGCTGGCTCTCGGTGATGTTCTTCTGGGTGTCCTGGCCGATCTTGTTCTGCAGGCGGGCCATCTCCAGCTGGCGCACCAGCATGTCGTGCACGCGGTAGACGCGCTTGACCACATCCGGCTCGGCCAGCAAGCCCTGGCGCTCGTCGGGGGTGATGTCGATGTTGGCCGCCAGGTAATCCGCCAGGCCGCCGGCGTCGGCGATGTTCAAAACCACCGTCAGCGCCTGTTCGGGCGCGCCGGGGGTCAGTTCGATCAGCTCGCGCGCCATGGTGCGCAGGCGGTTGACGCGGGCATGGAACTCCTTGGCATCCGACTCGTGCATGCGCACGACCGAAGGGTGCGGCAGCGACTTGATCTTGGCCTTGAGGTAGGGCTTCTCCTGCACCGGGGCGATCAGCCGAATCCGGCGCAGCGCGTGCACGATGGCCGTCACCGTGTCGTCGGCCTGGCGGATGATCTTGAGAACCGACACCGCCGTGCCCACATGCTGCATGCCGGCAAAATCGGGTTCTTCGTCGTCCGGGTCGTTCTGCAGCGCGAGGCCTATGAGCTTGGAATGCGGCAGCGCGTCCTCCAGCAGCTTGAGCGACGAGGCGCGCCCCACCTGCAGGGGCACGATGGTGCCCGGAAACACCACCAGGCCGCGCAGGCCCAGGATCGGCAGTTCGTCCGGCAGTTTCACGTCCTCCACCGGCACCGCCACCTCGGCGTTGGACTGGAAGGCCGGCGACGGCGGGGCGGCCTCGGACACGTGGGTTTCATCCACCACCGAAATGTCCCTGGCCCCCTCGTTGGTGTGCGACGAGGATTTGCGGGATTTGGCCGGCAGCTTGCGACGGGTGGATTTTTTTTTGCGCATGGGGATTGGCTGGTGGGTGAAACCCGAAAAAAGGCTTTTCCATCTGGAAAACCTCGTTAGCAGGGCGTGCTTGGTTTGCCTACAATACCCCATTCGCGACCTGCCTCACACATCCCTTGACGAGATTTTCTTTTCATGGCAACCCTCAAAAAAACAACCGCCAACTTGTCCACAAAAG
>CANIYR010000065.1 GCA_947471825.1 Phycisphaeraceae bacterium
CGCTTACATCGGGCCCAGCGTCCAAGACGATGCGGTGCGCGATCCCCAAGGCGCCTCGGCGGCGTTTCTGGCCGGTCTGGCGCGGCGCGGCATCCGTTGCAAGGTCGTTCAACGCGGCTGGTTTTTGCCGATGGGCGAGGATGCCCTGCTCGAAGCGTTGTGGCCGGCCGCCGACTTTGCGGCATCCCACACCGACAATGACCGCTCGGTGGTTTTGTCGGCGCGCTGCGGGCCCCGCAGCGCCCTTTTTTGCGGCGACTTGGAAAAGGAAGGACTGCGCGGCTTGTTTGCCGCCGAAGCCGATTTGAAGGCGGATGCGGCCGATCTGCCCCACCATGGCGGGTTTGTTTCCCAAAGCGCGGCATGGCTTGCGAAAGTGGCGCCTGGCGTGGTGGTGCAATCCGCATCCATGGCGCGTTATGAAAGCGAGAACAGCAGGCAGTGGGGGCCGCTTCTGGCCGCGAAAGGCTGCCGGCATTGGGTGACCGGCCGCGATGGCATGGTCAGCCTGTTCTTCACGCCGGAAGGTGAAATCAGAGCAAAGGGATTCCTGCCGGCCGCGGAGCGAACCGGTCCTTCCACGGCGGCGAAGTGAGCGGATCCCTTATTTCAATTCCACCAACTGGGGCGCTTCAAAACCGCCCGCAATGGCCGTCCCATCGCCGCCCTTCGGGACTTTTTTGTTGTTGCGCAGGATGAATGGGAAGCGGGATTGCGCCGCTTCGACGGCCGGGCCCGGAGCGTCCACAAAGAAGCGCTCGCCTTCATTGCGCATCTTGCGCCAATCATCGTGCTTGGTGAACAAGCCGGCCAGCACGGCGGATTCTTTTTCCCCATGGCGGAAATAAGCCTCCACCGATCCTTGCCCGTCGGGGCCGGCTTGGCGCAGCAGTTTGGCGACCCGTTCGGCTTCTTCTTTCCATTTGGGGCCGAAGTCGGCGTTGTAGACGGCCACCAGCAGGGTGGCGTAGCCCGTGTAAGCATCCGCATCAAGAGGGTTTTCCGTCGGATCCTTGGCCGCGGGGCGCGCGCTGATGGCAGCCTCGGCGAAAGGCAGCTTTTGGTCCAGTTCAAAATGCTGCCAGCGAACCAAGTCATCGATGGCCGCGGAGTCGTTCCGTTTGGCGTAATGCCCCATGAGGATGTCCACCATGCCGTCGCGTTCGACATAGAGGACTTTCTTGAGCCCGGCCTGCGCCACCATCTGTCTGGCGCGGGCCAGCCGGCCGGGTCCGCCGAATTGCGCCAGACTGATCCCCCAGCCGAATTCCGCGTTGCGGTCCAGCAGCGAACCCTTGCGGTTGGCCAGCGATGTGGCATCGTGCTTGTCTTGGTACAGACGCCTTTGGTCGCGCAGATCGTCAAATCCGGAGGATATGATGCGGCTGTCGGGGTCGTTGAGAATGTCCTGGGATGTCCGCCCCGTGGGCACCATGGTGCAGGCGCCCAAAAACAGGCAGGCAAGGATGGATGCACGCAACATGCGTTGGATTGTATGGGCGGCTATACTCCCCGCCCCTCGCCTCGCCGAGGGATGGCCGGGCCCAGCATGGGGCGGCTCTCAAACCGGGTCAGGCCTTGATCGGAGCAGCCCTAAGAGAGTCCGTTTCAGTGTGAAAGTCCGGCCGTCCCTCGGCGGGGTTTTTTCTATTGAAGAACAATGCGTGGGCCTTGAGGTTTTTTTGCAAGACCGTCTACCGGTCTGTGAGTCTTGAGCGACCAATGGCTAAGCAGCCGGCTTTTTCCACAAAAAGTTAGGGTTGTTGTCGGATTTTTGTCGCCACTCTAAAATCCACACAAAATCCGAACAAAAAGGTCAACACCATGCTGCGCGAGCTCCACATCACCAATTTGGCCGTTATCGAAGACGCCGTGCTGACCTTGGGTCCGGGCCTCAACGCTTTCACCGGGCAGACCGGCGCCGGCAAGAGTCTGGTGCTGGGCGCGGTGGAGGCGCTCTTGGGCCTGAAGCCCTTGGCCAAGATGGTGCGCGGCGGGCTGAAGGAAGGCGAAGAGGCGCGGGTGGACGCGGTCTTTGAGTTGCATTCGCCAGCCCAAGCGGCGGCGCTGGCGGAATTGCTGGGCGAGACGCTGGCGGCCGGCGACGAGCTGGTGGTGAGCCGCAAAGCCGCCGCCAGCGGGCGCGGCAGCGTGCGGGTCAATGGCAAGCCGGTGGCGGCGGCCACGCTCAAGGCGGCCTCCGGCTGGCTGGTGGACATCCACGGCCAGCATGACGGTCAGCGCCTGCTGCGGCCGTCCGAGCAATTGGCGGTGCTCGATGGCTGGGCTGGCGCCGGCCCGGCCCGTGGTGATTATGCCGGGGCTTGGGGCCGCTTGCAGGCGCTCTTGGAGCGGCGCACCGAACTGGCCGCCGGGGCCGCGCTGCGGGCCGAGCGGTTGGAGTTGTACGGTTTCCAGGCCAAGGAATTGGATGCCGTGGATCCGCAGGCCGGCGAGTACGCCGCGCTGATGGCGCGCGAAAAAATCCTCGGCAGCGTGGAGGATCTGCGTTCCAGCGCCGAATCGGCGGTGGCGGCGCTCGACGAGTCCGAGCGCGGCGAGGCCATCGTGGACCAGGTGCGCAAGGTCGAGCACTGGGTGCTGGACCTGGCGGAAACCGACCCGGCCCTGGCGCCCCTGCACGAATCGGTGCGCGGCGCGCTGATCGCCTTGCAGGAGGCCGCCTATGACCTGCGCCGCTATGCCGACCGGCTGGAGGTGGACCCGGCCGAACTGGCGCAGGTGCGCGAGCGGCTGGATGCCCTGAACCGCCTGACCCGCAAATACGGGCGCGGCGAGCATGGCTGCGACGAAATGCAGGCGGTGCTGGCCCACCGCGAAAAAATCACCGAGGAAATGGCGCGTTTGGCCCGCGAGCAGACCGACAGCGGCACGCTGGAGGCGGACCTGTGTGCCGGCGCCCGCGGCTTGGCCGCCGCCGGCGCCGCCTTGTCGGCCGCGCGCCAGAAAGCGGCCGCGCAACTCGGGCCGCTCATCGAGCGCGAGTTGCGGGACCTCGGCATGGCGGAGGCCAAGGTGCGGGTGGCGGTGGACGCGGCCGACCCTGCGCAGGTGGCCGCCGGCGACCTGGCATCGGCCGGGCCATCGGGCCTGGATGCGGTGTCGTTTGAGGTGCGCACCAACCCCGGCCAGCCATGGGCCGCCATGCGCGAGGTGGCCAGCGGCGGCGAACTCTCGCGCGTCATGCTGGCCTTGAAGGGCGTGGTGACCGCCAAGCAGCGCAAAAGCGGCGAAAAAGCCGGCAAAAAGGCGATTGAAAGCGGTGGCCTGGCGAACCTCGCCGAAGGCGAAGGCGCGCTTTTGGTCTTCGACGAGGTGGATGCCAACATCGGCGGACGCCTGGGCGATGTGATCGGCCGCAAGCTGAAGGCACTGTCGGCCGGCGGCCAGGTGCTGTGCATCACCCACCTGCCGCAGATCGCCGCTTTTGCCGACCACCACCACCGCATTGTGAAGGAAGTCGCCGGGGTGGGGGCCGCCCGCACCACCCGCACCCGGGTGGAGGCCCTGAGCGGCGAGGCCCGCGTGGCGGAATTGGCCGACATGCTGGCCGGCAGCCGCGCCGGGGAAACCACCCGCCAGCAGGCCAAGGAATTGATGGCGATGGCCGGGGCTTGAGCAACCGGCTGTTTTGTTTCCGGCTGTTACTGGACCGAGGGCGTCTCGCCCTCGGTCCAGTAACAGCCGCTCAGCGCTTGCGCGCCAATTCGGGGAAGTGGTCCTGCAAAGCGAACACATCCCAGCCGCTCTTCTTGAGCGCCACCACCGCGCGGCCGGCCGCGCGGGCGGCGGTCAGGGTGGTGATCATCGGGATGTTGTAGCGCACCGCCATGGCGCGCAGGGCGCCCTCGTCGGTGCCGGCGCCCTTGCGGGTCGGGGTGTTGATGATGAGGGCGATGGCCTTGTTCTTGACCGCGTCGCCGGCGTTGGGGCGGCCTTCGGAAATCTTCAGGATGAGTTCGGCCGGGATGCCCGCCTCCGCCAGCACGGCGTGGGTGCCGCCGGTGCAGACCAGCTGGTAGCCGGCATCCACGAAGTTTTTGGCGATGGGGGCGATTTCGCCCTTGTCGCTCTGGCGCACCGAGATGAACACCTTGCCGCCGGAAGGCAGCGGCTGGTTGGCCGACATCTGCGCCTTGGCAAAAGCGATGGAGAAATCCTTGTCGCTGCCCATGGCTTCGCCGGTTGAGCGCATTTCCGGGCCCAGGATGACATCCACGCCCGGGAATTTGCTGAAAGGGAACACCGATTCCTTGACCGAGGTGTGCTTGGGGATGACTTCCAGCGTCTGGCCCAGCTGGGTCAGCTGCTTGCCCATCATGACCTTGGCGGCCAGGCGCGCCCACGACACGCCGGTGGCCTTGCCGACGAAGGGCACCGTGCGGCTGGCGCGCGGGTTGACTTCGATGATGTACACCTCGTTGTTGCGGATGGCCCACTGCACGTTCATGAGGCCGCGCACATGGAGCGCCTTGGCCAGCGCCCGGCTCTTGGTCTTCAGTTCGTCAATGATGGCCGGCGGCAGCGAATAGGGGGGCAGCGAGCAGGCGGAGTCGCCGGAGTGGATGCCGGCCTCCTCGATGTGCTCCATCACGCCGGCGACCAGGGCGCGCTGGTCGGTGCTGGTTTCGCCGCCCGGGGTCATGGTGTCGTAATCGGCGATCACGTCCACGTCGCACTCGGTGGCCTGGTCGAGGAACTTATCGATGAGCACCGGCTGGCCTTCCAGGTCGGAGGCGCCCATGGCCTTGAGCATGTAGTGGCGCAGCTGGTCGTCGCCGTAGACCGTTTCCATCGCGCGGCCGCCCAGGACGAAGGAGGGGCGCACCAGGACCGGGTAGCCGATGCGCTTGGCGATCACCACCGCCTCTTCCACCGTCAGGGCGATGCCGTTTTCCGGCTGGCGGATGTCAAGCTTGCGGCACAGGTCGGCGAACAGCTTGCGGTCCTCCGAGATGTCGATGGAGGCCACCGAGGTGCCGATGATCGGCACGCCGGCCGCCTGCAGGCCGTGGGCCAGGTTGAGCGGGGTCTGGCCGCCGAACTGCACGATGACGCCGTGCACCAGGCCCCCGGCCTGGGTCAGCGGCCGGCCGTTCAGGCGCTCGATGATGTTGAGCGTGTCTTCGAGCGTCAGCGGTTCGAAGAACAGCAGGTCGGAGGTGTCGTAGTCGGTGGAGACGGTTTCCGGGTTGGAGTTGACCATCACCGCCTCGAAGCCCATTTCCTTGGCGGCGAAAGCGGCCTGCACGCAGCAGTAGTCGAACTCGATGCCCTGGCCGATGCGGTTGGGTCCGCCGCCCAGGATGATCACCTTTTTCTTGGGCGTCACGCGCACTTCGTCTTCGCTGGCGCTGGTGCAAACAGGCCCATGGGCGCCGTCCGAAACGGTTTTGACCGGCGCTTCGAAAGTGGAGTAGTAATAGGGGGTGCGCGCCTCGAACTCGGCGGCGCAGGTGTCCACCAGCTTGTACACCGGCTCAATGCCGAAAGCCTTGCGCTTGTTGCGAACGGCCATGATGTTCTTGGTGTTGATCTTGCCCAGCCACAGGCAGGCCAGCTGCGCGTCGGAGTAGCCGTTCTGCTTGGCTTCCCACAGCAGTTCGCGGGGCGCGTCGTCGAGCGAGGTGACGGTTTCCAGCTTGGTCTCGAAGTCCACCAGCTGCTTCAACTGGTCGAGGAACCAGTGGTCGATCTTGGTGGCCGCGTAAACCTGGTCGATGCTCCAGCCCATCTTGAAGGCGTAGCGCAGGTAGTGCATGCGGCCTTGGCTCGGCACCGTCAGCTTGCGGCGCAGCTTGTCTTCGGGGATCGGCCAGACGATGGGGGTGCCGTCGACATTCAGCTGGCCGCGCTTGGCCTTGAGGTAGGTGTCGCTGGCGTCAAGCCCCAGGCCGAAGCGCTTCAATTCCATCGAGCGGATGCATTTTTGCAGCGATTCCTTGAAGGTGCGGCCGATGCTCATCGCCTCGCCAACCGACTTCATCTGGGTGGTCAGGGTTTCGTCCGCCTCGGGGAATTTTTCGAAGGTCCAGCGCGGGATCTTGGTCACCACGTAGTCGATCGAGGGCTCGAAGCAGGCCTTGGTGCGGCCGGTGATGTCGTTGGGCAGTTCGGCCAGCGTGTAGCCGACGGCCAGCTTGGCGGCGATCTTGGCGATCGGGAAGCCGGTGGCCTTGGAGGCCAGCGCCGACGAGCGCGACACGCGCGGGTTCATTTCGATGACGACCATTTCGCCGGTGGTCGGGCTGATGCCGAACTGGCAGTTGGAGCCGCCGGTGGTCACGCCCACCGCGCGCAGAATCGCCAGCGAGGCGTCGCGCATGCGCTGGTATTCCTTGTCGGTCAGCGTCTGGGCCGGGGCCACGGTGATCGAGTCGCCGGTGTGCACGCCCATCGGGTCGAAGTTCTCGATGGCGCAGACGATCACCGCGTTGTCGTCGCTGTCGCGCATCACCTCCATCTCGTATTCCTTCCAGCCCAAAAGCGACTGGTCGATCAGCACCTGCTTGGTCATCGAGGCATCCAGCCCGCGCTTGATGATGTCCTCGAATTCCTCCATGTTGTAGGCCACGCCGCCGCCGGTGCCGCCGAGCGTGAAGGCCGGGCGGATGATCGCAGGCAAGCCGGTGCGCTTCAGGACTTCATGCGCTTCTTCCAGCGAGTTGGCGGTGCCGGCCTCGGGGCACTTGAGGCCGATGGATTCCATCAATTCCTTGAAGATCTTGCGGTCTTCGCCGCGCTCGATGGCGGCCACGCTGGCGCCGATCATTTCAACGCCGTACTTCTTCAAAACGCCGGACTTTTCCAGGTTGCACGAGCAGTTGAGCGCGGTCTGGCCGCCCAAGGTCGGCAGCAGGGCGTCGATCCTGAACGGCCCGTTCAGTTCCTTGACGATGATTTTCTCCACCGCTTCCGGCGTGATCGGCTCGATGTAGGTGCGATCCGAGAACTCCGGATCGGTCATGATGGTGGCCGGGTTGGAATTCACCAGAACAACGTTGTAACCCTCTTCCTTCAAAGCTTTGCACGCTTGCGTGCCGGAATAGTCAAACTCGCATCCTTGGCCGATGACAATGGGGCCGGCACCGATGATCAGGATGGTTTTGATGTCGTTACGCTTTGGCATAGGTGAAGTTAAATGTGGTTCTGGGGTGGGGTGGGCGCAAAATCTGGGAGATTATAGGGCACCTTTCCCTCTGCGGGCGTGGCGAAGTGACGGCGTGGATTTCTTTTTGGTGAGGGGGCGCTCAACCGCGCAGCGTTGCAAACCGTTGCCACTGTGCGGCAAAACCCGCGATATCGGGGCCAAGCGCGGTGATGGCGGCCTCCGGGCGTCTTGGCTGTGCGGATCGCGGGTTGCGCGCCTGGCCTGACCTCTCCTTGCTTCGGCGGGGGCCAAGCCATGAAAGTCATGGCGTTTTTGCCGGATCCGGGATTTCATCCCGGTATGCGCGGGCCTCGGATTTTCACTTTTCCGTTCTCTTCACTTTTTCCTTCTTTTCACGTTTCACTTTTTTCTTCCCCGCCGTTCCGGCCAACCGCTCCAGAATCACCCGTGCAAGTTCCGGTTTTTGGGCCTCCGGCAGTGTGGCCATGAGTTTCTTTTGCTCGGCGGGATCGAGGGTGGCAAGGCAGGTGGTGAGCAGGGTCAGCAACGCGTCGCGGCCGGCGGGCTGGGGGGCATGGGCGCCCCCCCCATGGGCCGGGTGGTCGGCGTTTTCGTTGAGCGACTGCGCAACCGACCAATCCACCGCCATTCCGGCGGGCCGCGGCGCTGCCATCTTTGAATTGCCCAAGGTTTTGCCATAAGCCACCAGCGTGTCCACGGGATTGGCGCCGCAGGCCAGCGACCATTCAATGAACTCGCCCAAGTCAATGCGCCGCAGGGCGTTTTCCGAGTCATAAACAAATTTGGCGTGGCGGCGAAGCTTGGCGCCAAGTTCGCGTTGGGTCAATTGCGCTTCGGTTCGCAGAGAAAGCAAAAACTCAGGAAGTGAGCGGTGGGCGGGACGTTGGATGCCGCTGTCGCGGGACTTGGATCGGTTGCGCATAAGCGAACTTTCCATCCCTGGGGTTGAATTACTGAATTAGCGGACGAACCCCACTATATAGGCGTCATTGGTATGGGTGTGTGAAATCCGGCGTGGTGGATAAGAATTGCAAATAAAAGAGAGCTTTTGGCCATTTCAATCCAAAAGCGGGGTTGCCATCGCCGTCCAGGGAAATTCATTGGACTCTCCAACCTTTTCCACCCACCCTCACCAAACTCTGCACCTATGTTCCAAACGCCCTTGCCGGAACCCTTTCCATTTTTATCCCCCGCCGCATCCAACTCCAGCTGGCCGGTGACTTGAGGTGATTCCACCTGTGGAGTCCGGTCATGCCGGGGCTGGCCGTCTTGGCCGGCACCGCGTTGAAAAAAGGATGCCAAACTGCTCAAGCGGCTGGCCGGGGCTTACGCGGTGCGGCTGCAAGGTTTTTCCATCGCCAGCGATCGGTTTCACCTCATCCTGCCAATGGGTGCCCGGGCAGGCGGCGTAGTGGCAACGGCTGGCCAGAGGTTGCGGGTGTGACCCGGCGCCTCGCGGCATCACCGCGAACATCCGGCATTCTTCCACCGTCAGCTTCTTGGCGCGCAAGCGTTTTTTGCCGGTCAGGGTGATGGGGTGATGCGCAGACGGCCGATGGTCACCGGCGGCATCATCGGCGTCAATGAGATTGCCAACATGCCGGTCCTGTGCCCGGTGCAGACGCGCGACCGCACCCATGTGGCGGCGTTTCAAGCGGGGGTGGGGTGTGGGTGGATAAAAACTTGTCGCCCCATTTCAGTGGCATATCCACTGTATTGGCGCCAATTGCCGGCGGCATTCGATGGATTCGCCGGGGTTGATGGGGGTGGTGGGAGCATGATGTTATTGCTATTGGATAAGTTATGCATGGGTTTTTATGTGGTGTTGACTTAATTAATTAGCGTCGTTAAAGTTACTGAATAAGCGCCAAAAGTTTCTCGATAGGGGGCGCATTTTAAATTAACACGTTTTTAGGATTTCCCAATGCACGGCCA
>CANIYR010000066.1 GCA_947471825.1 Phycisphaeraceae bacterium
CAAACCGAACGTATGTCCCTGGCCCGCCATCAGGCCGGCCAGCACCCGTCGGTTGATATCGTTGTCGTCAACGATCAGAATGTGCCCGTGCGCCTCTTGCATAAAGACTCCGTGAACGTTTCAAACCCGCCGCAATCGGCGGATTTTAAGCCAGACACAAAAACATCATTACTTAATCTGCGAAGTAACGGTAAAGTATCTGCGCCCCACACCACCCAGGACCCTTGGCATGCACGCATCCCCCACACCGACGCCAAAAAAAGAAGCCACGCCGCGCCCCTTTGAAATCAAATCAAAAAAAGGCGGATTGATGGGCGTAGCCGAACGTTTGGGCGGGCAAGTGTTGGGCCGTTTGCTGCAATTTCCCGCTTTGAACGACCTGCATGAGGCCTCGCTCAAATACCCGGAGGAGACCCCCTACCCCGAACGGTTTTTGGGCGTCCTGGGCGTCAAGGCGGTCTATAAGGAGGAATTCCTGGCTGAAATACCCCACGAAGGCCCCTTGGTGGTGGTGGCCAACCACCCCTTTGGCGGGGTGGAAGGCATCGCGCTTTTGCATCTGATCCAGCAGGTGAGGCCGGATGTCAAATCGATGTCCAACGAAATGCTCAGCATCATTCCGGGGTTCAGCGACATGATCATCCCGGTGGATGTGTTCGGCGATGCCGCAGAAAAAAACAAGCGCCCGCTGCGCGAATGCATCCGCTGGGTCGAGGGCGGCCACTGCCTGTGCGTGTTTCCCGCCGGCGAGGTGTCGGCCCTCACGCTCAAGCGTCGAACGGTTGCCGATGCCGCATGGAACCCGCAGATCGCCCGCATCATCAAGCGCACCGCCGCCACGGTGGTGCCGGTCTTCTTCGAAGGACGCAACTCGGCGCTGTTCCACATCGCCGGGCTGGTGCACCCGCGCCTGCGATCGGTGCTCATTCCGCATGAAATGATCCGCCGCCGCGACCGGCCGCTACGCCTGCGGATCGGCAAACCGATACCTCCCGAGCGCATGAAGCAGTTTGAAACGCCGGAGGCTCTGACCGATTACCTGCGCGTGCGCACCTATCTGCTGAAGAAGGAGCGCAAGAGTTCCGACGCCGCCCCGCCGGATGCCGCCGACCAGGAACCCATCATCACCGCGGTCGCACCGGCGCTCATGCAGGCCGAAATCGCCATGCTGCCGCCCTCGGCCAAGCTGCTGTCCAGCGGCGAATTCGACATCATGGTGCTGCGCGGCGCGGACGCTCCGAGCATCATGCGCGAAGTGGGCCGCATGCGCGAAATCTGCTTCCGCGCCGCCGGCGAAGGTAGCGGCAAGGCGCTGGACCTTGACCGCTATGATGAAAACTACCTGCAATTGCTGCTGTGGAACCGTGAAAAGAAGGAACTGGCCGGCGGCTACCGCATGTGCCGCACCGACGAAGTGGTGGCCGCGGAGGGCGTGGAGGGGCTGTATACCCACGGCTTCTTCCGCATCAACCCGCGCCTGATCGCCGAAATAGGGCCGGCCCTTGAGATGGGGCGGGCCTGGGTTCACCCGGAATACCAAAAGAGTTTCTCGCCGCTCATGCTGCTGTGGAAGGGCATCGCCCACTACGCCGCCTTCAACCCCAAATACACCAAGATATTCGGATCGGTTTCCATCAGCGCGGAGTATTCGCCGGCCTCGCTCATGCTGCTGACGGCTTTCCTCAAGGCCAACGTCTACCTGCCGGACCTGGCCCGCCTGGTGCGGCCGCGCAACCCGCTGCCGCGCGTGGGCGCCCGCCCCTACTCGCGCCGGGAATTCTCCACCGTGGTCTCGCATGTGGAAGAGGTGAACACCTTGGTCCGCGAACTGGAAGCCGACGGCAAGCCGATGCCGGTGCTGCTGCGCCAGTACCTCAAGTTGAACGGCCAGCTTCTGGGCTTCAATGTGGACCCGGAATTCGGCAATGTGGTGGACGGCCTGATGCTCATTGACATCTGCTCGGTGGACCCGCGCACGCTGGGCAAATACATGGGCAAGGAGAATATGGATGCGTATTTCAAGTTGCACGGGGTGACGGCGAAATAAACAGCGGCCGCGGCAGACCCGGAATGCAATCGCGCGCACCACGCGGCCAGCCGCCGCGGCCACTTTGACTGGATTTCCGCGCCCATTTCTGCCGATAAACCGGCATGAACGCCATTCCCGCTTGCGCCTTGTTGCTGGCCGTGCTGCTCTCGCCTTTGGCCCGGGCGGGGGATGCGAAGGAGAATGGCGCGCAAGCGCCCAAAGAAAAAGCGGCCGCCCAGGCCAAACCCATCCCGCGCCCGGGGCCGCAGGCGGATTTCAAGACCAACCTCGCCTGGCAGATCGCTTTGGATGGTGCGCATTTTTCACCGGGGATTCTGGATGGGACTTGGGGCAGGAAGGGGGAAATGGCGGCGAAGGAATGCGCCGCGTCCATGGGCTTGGATTGGGGCAAAAACAAGGATGGGGCGGATTTCGGGAATGGCCATGTCAAGGTGGACATTGACCATGCGACCACCCCATACACCGTCGGCGCCGCCGATCTGGCCGAAGTCGGCCCGCTCCCCGAAGACTGGAACGAACGCGCCAAACTGGATCGCCTGCGCTACCCGACCCTGCACGAATGTTTGGCGGAGAAGTTCCACTGCACCCAAGCCCTGCTGGCCCGCCTCAACCCCGGCGTCAACATCAACGGACTCAAAGCCGGCGACAGCCTGACCGCGCCCAACCTGCGCCCTTTCCCAAAGCCGGGTTCGTTGCCCATTGGCGGCAAGGCTTTGCTCATGCGGCCAAGCGAACCGGCCATTATCAGCATCAATGTCGTTGAAAAAACCATCCGCGTTTTCAGCAACCCCTCCTGCGGTGCCCAACTCGCCCTCTTCCACTGCTCGGTTGCCAAGGACAAGCAAAAACTCCCCGGCCGCGATGCCGTCATCAAAACCATGGCATCGCCCCCCAATTACACCTTCGACCCCAAGGGCTGGCCTGATGTGACCAATGTGGACCACAAGCTGACCATTGCACCCGGTCCGCGCAATCCGGTGGGCTTGGCCTGGATCGGGCTTGATTTGCCCGGCTACGGCATCCATGGCAACCCCAAGCCGGAATTAATCGGCAAAACCGGCTCCCACGGCTGCTTCCGTCTGACCAACTGGGATGCCTTGGCGCTGTTCTCCATGGCCAAGACGGGCATGACGGTGGAAATCACCGGGGCAGGGTCCAAGGAAGCCGCCCCGAACAAGGCGCCGGCCGCCCCCGCTTCAACCCCCAAAGAACCCGCAAAATAAGCGGTTAAAAACGGGTGGGCGGGGTTACAATGCGGTCATGCAAGCCAACGCCGACACCATGATGATGCCGCTTTGTTCCATTTTCCGCCGCTTCCTCAAACGGAAGGGGCTGAAATTCACCACGGAACGCGCCGTCATCCTGGATTCCGTGCTGCGCAAGGACGGCATTTTCGAGGCCGAGGAATTGTGCGAAGAATTGAAGGACGCCGGCCACAGTGCGTCCAAGGCCACCGTCTATCGCACACTCAAACACCTGCTCGAGTCCGGCATCATCCAGGAAGTGCTGCTGGATTCCACGCGCTCGCATTACCAGATCGCCTTCGGCCGCAAACCCACCGGCCACCTGATGTGCGTGGAAACCCACCAGGTGATCGAATTCCCGACGGAGGAATTGAACGCCCTGATGAGAAAAATCTGCAAGGAGCACGGCTACGAGCCGCTCTCGCACCGTTTTGTCATCCACGGCATGAGCCCGGCGGCCCGCAAGGTTGAAGAAGCCTGATTCACCCCTTTTCTCACATCCATGTCCAAACGCATGCCCAAGCGCCGCTTCTTCCGCCCCAGCACGCAGTCTTGCCTGCTGATTTTGGCTTTGGCCGCAGGGATGCCGGCGAGTGGGGATTTCATTGATTTCACTTACGACAGCAGCGTCAATCCTGCCTTTCAACCCGCATTTGAAAATGCCAAAAGTTTTTGGGAAAGCAAGCTTGTTGGGTATGTGAACAAAGATGCCAACCACCGCCTGAATATCACGGTCTATGAACAAACCGCCGATGGCGTCGGTGGCATTCTGGGTTCGGGCGCGCCCACTGCCGGCGTATGGCGCGGCGATGGCTTCCCAAACCAGTTTTACTATTCCACGACGGGCGACATGGTGGTGGATTCAGCGGATGTCGGCAATGCTTCCATGCAAAATCTCATCCGGCATGAAATAGGCCACATTTTGGGGCTGGGCGACCCGCAATGGGGAGTCACCCCCGGTGTCACCTATGTCAACGGCTCGGGCCATTTCACCGGCAAATACGCCTTGGCCGCTTGGAAGGGCGAATTCGGCCGACCCACAGCCACTTGGGTGCCGGTGGAATTGGGCGCAACCGGCACCAATGCCGGCGCCACCAACAACAAGCACTGGCTCGACGGCGCTGGCGGCGGCACCTCCAACACCGGCTATGTCAGCATCCTCTCCGGCAAGGATCTGACCTACGAACTGATGACCGGCTGGCTCAACAACCCGGTCTTTTTGAGCCGGGTCACCGAAATGCAGTTCCGTGACCTGGGGTATCTGGTCGCCACCACCATGGTCTATGACAGCACCCCGCAAAACCCCGGCTCTGCCGGGGCGGTGGACACCGACGGTTCGGGCTCCTGGACCGACGATGACAACAGTTGGTTTTACGGCAACGCGTTCAACCAGCCATGGGACAACCTCAACGGCCGGGCCACCACCGCCATCTTCGGCAATGGCGGAACGCCGGGAACGGTGACGGTTTCCGGCGGCGTCACCGTCGCCAACATTCAATTCAACGCCGTGGCTTCGGGACAGTACACCCTGGCCGGCAGCACCATCAGCCTGGACAGTGTCTACGGCACGCCGGTCATCACCACCACGGCCGATGGCACCATCCAATCCGTGCTGGACGGCTCCGGCGGCATAACCAAGGCCGGCGCGGGCACGCTGGTGCTTTCCGGCGCCAACACGTATGCCGGCACCACCACCGTCAGCGCGGGCATCCTGCAAATCGGCGCAGGCGGCGCCGCCGGCACGCTGGGCAGCGGCAATGTGGTCAACAACGGCACCCTGGCCTTCAACCGCAGCGATGCGGTGGCTGTTTCCGCCGTCATCAGCGGCACCGGTTCGTTGACCCAAAGCGGCGCCGGCACCACCACGCTCTCGGGCGCCAACACGTATTCCGGCGCCACCAGCGTCAGCGGCGGCACGCTGCAAATCGGCGCGGGCGGCTCTGCCGGAACCCTGGGGTCCGGCGCCGTGACCAACAACGCCACCCTCGCCTTCAACCGCAGCGATGGCGTGACGGTTTCCAATGTCATCAGCGGCACCGGCGCCCTCAGCCAGGCCGGCGCTGGCACGCTCATCCTGACCGGCGCCAACACCTACGCCGGCACCACCACCGTGAGCAACGGCACCCTGCAAATCGGCGATGGCGGCGCGCTCGGCGCCGGCGCCGTGACCAACAACTGGACCCTCGCCTTCAACCGCACAACCGCCCTGACCGTCTCCAACGCCATCGGCGGCAACGGCTCGCTCAACCAAGCCGGCTTGTCCACCACCATTCTCACCGGCAACAACACCTATTCCGGCCAGACCACCGTCAACGCCGGCAGCATCCTGCAAATCGGCGCCGGCGGGACATCGGGCACTTTGGGCACCGGCAGCGTGCTCAACAACAGCAGCCTGGTCTTCAACCGCAGTGATGCGCTGACGGTTTCCGGAGTCATCAGCGGAACCGGCTCGGTGACCCAAAGCGGCACCGGCACCATCACGCTCTCGGGCGCCAACAGCTATTCCGGCGGCACCACCATCAATGGCGGCACCCTGCAGGTCGGCAGCAACGGTAGCACCGGCTTCCTGGGTTCGGGCGGCGTGGTCAACAACGGCACCTTGAGCCTCAACCGCGGCGACGGCATGACGGTTTTGAATGTCATCAGCGGCTCGGGATCGTTGATCCAGGCGGGCTCAGGACAAAGCTCTCTGACCGGCAACAACACCTACACCGGCACCACCACCGTGAGCGCCGGAACCTTGGTGGTCGGCAATGGCGGCACCACCGGTTCGCTCGGTGCCGGCGCCGTGACCAACAATGCCACCCTCGCCTTCAACCGCAGCGATGGCATGACGGTTTCCAACGCCATCGGCGGCAACGGCTCCTTGAGCCAAACCGGCGCCGGCACCGTGATCCTGACCGGCGCCAACACCTATGCCGGTACAACCACCGTGAGCAACGGCACCCTGCAGATCGGCGAAGGCGGCGCGCTCGGCGCCGGCGCGGTGACCAACAACTGGACCCTCGCCTTCAACCGCACGACCGCCCTGACCGTGTCCAACGCCATCGGCGGCAACGGTTCGCTCAACCAGGCCGGATTGTCCGCCACCACCCTGACCGGCAACAACACCTATTCCGGCCAGACAACCGTCAATGCCGGCAGCATCCTGCAAATCGGCGCCGGCGGGACATCCGGCACTTTGGGCTCCGGCAATGTGCTCAACAACAGCAGTCTGGTCTTCAACCGCATTGACGCCCTGGCGGTTTCCGCCATCATCAGCGGCACCGGCTCGGTGACCCAAAGCGGCACCGGCACCATCACGCTCTCGGGCGCCAACAGCTATTCCGGCGGCACCACCATCAATGGCGGCACCCTGCAGGTCGGCAGCAACGGCAGCACCGGCTTCCTGGGTTCGGGCGGCGTGGTCAACAATGGCACCTTGGCCCTCAACCGCGGCAATGGCATGACGTTTTTCAATGCCATCAGCGGCACCGGCGCACTGGTCCAGGCGGGCTCGGGGGACAGTTATTTGAACGGCACCAACACCTATTCGGGCACCACCACGGTGATCGCGGGCTCCTTGGTGATCGGCAATGGCGGCACCACCGGCACGCTGGGGGCCGGCAATGTGGTGAACAATGCGATCCTGGCCTTCAACCGCAGCAACGCAATGACGGTTTCCAACGCCATCAGCGGTGCGGGCGCTGTCAATCAAAACGGAACGGGCGCCACCACCCTCACCGGCACCAACACCCATTCGGGCACCACCACGGTGAGCGCCGGCTCCCTGGTGGTCGGCAATGGCGGCGCCACCGGCACGCTGGGCTCCGGCAATGTGGTGAACAATGCGGCCTTGTCCTTCAACCGCAGCGACGCGATGGCCGTGTCAAACGCCATCAGCGGATCGGGCTCCGTGAATCAGAACGGCGCAGGCACCACCACACTTTCGGGCGCCAACACCTACACCGGCCAAACCACGGTCAACGCCGGGATCTTGAAGCTGGACTTCAATGCCGCCGCCGTTTCCGCCAACATCCTGTCCGCCTCCACCACCCTCAGCCTGGGTGGCGGCACCCTAACCATCCAAGGCAAGTCGGGTCAGACCAACACGCAGGCCTTCAATGGCGTGACCGTCAACGGCAGTTCCACCCTGCAACTCATCCAGAACGGTGCCACCTCGCTGGATGTGAATCTGGGCGCACTGGCCTTCAACACCGGTTCGATCAATTTCATCGGCGCAACCGGCATCACCACCGGCGCCCGTTTAATCACATCCTCCAGCGCGGGGGCCAACGACGGCACCACACAATTGGCCGGCAGTTCGTTGTGGAACGGAATCACCTGGGCCTCCATCCAGAATTCCGGCGGCACCCACTATGTCGTGCAGTGGCTGCCGAACTTCACCGACATCTACACCGGCACCGCCGGCGCGCAGACGGTGGCGGTGCCCAACAGCACGTCGGCCGACATCCGCATCGTGGAAAACGGCGCAGTCGGCGCCCCCAACACCCTGGCCGGCGCGACAACCACCATCAACTCGCTCCTGATGTCGGCTGGCACCACCGCGGCCACCCTCAACATGGGCACCAGCACCCTGGTGGTCGGCAACGCCGCCATCGCCACCGGCATTGCGGTGGCATCCAACGCCCAATCGCTCACCATCGGCCAGACGCCCGGCCAGGGCTTCCTGACCGCGGGAGCCTCCGGTGCCTCCACCCTCAACCTCATCAATGCCAGCGCGACATCCGGGCTCACCATCAACTCCGTGATCAAGAACAACGGCAGCGTCGGCGGGACGGTCTCCCTGGTCGTGACCGGCCCGGGCACCACCACCCTGCTTGGCACCAACATCTACACCGGCACCACCACCATCAACTCCGGCACCTTGCAGGTCGGATCCGGCGGCACGGCCGGCAAACTGGGCACCGGCGCGGTGACCAACAACGCGACCCTGGCCTTCAACCGTTCCGATGCACTGACCGTTTCCAACGCCATCGGCGGCTCCGGTGCCGTGAATTTCACCGGCACCGGAACGACCACCCTAACCGGCACCAACACCCACGCCGGTACCACCACGATCAGCGCAGGGGCCTTGCAGATCGGATCTGGCGGCACCTCCGGCACGCTGGGCTCCGGCAATGTGGTGAACAACGCCACCCTGGTCTTTAACCGCTCCAATTCCCCTGTGGTGTCCAATGCCATCAGCGGCACCGGCACCCTCGCCCAGAACGGCACCGGCCTGCTCATACTGACCGGCGCCAACACCTACACCGGCACCACCACCATCGCCGCCGGCACCCTGCGCGTCGGCTCCGGCGGCACCAGCGGCACTTTGGGCGCTGGGGTGGTTGCCAACAACGCCACCTTGGAATTCAGCCGCAGCGATTCGCTCCTGCTGTCCAATGTCGTCAGTGGCACCGGCACACTGGCCCAAACCGGCGCCGGCACCACCATCCTGTCGGGCGCCAACACTTACTCGGGCACCACCACCGTGGGCTCCGGCACCCTGCAGGTGGGCAATGCCGGCACATCCGGCAGACTTGGCACCGGTGCCGTGGTGAACAACGCCGTGCTGGCCTTCAACCGCACAGACTCGGTGACCGTGTCAAACGCCATCTCGGGCACAGGCAGCGTGAGGAGCACCGGCACCGGCACCACCATCCTCTCCGGCGCCAACACCTACACCGGCACCACCCAGGTGCTGTCCGGCATTTTCAAGGCCGGGGTGGCCAACACCGCCTTCGGCAACAACTCGGCGGTGACCGTGAACGGCACCCTGAAC
>CANIYR010000067.1 GCA_947471825.1 Phycisphaeraceae bacterium
CCTATGATGCGCACCCTTTAAAACCGCTCTCTCCATGCCCCAAGACCACCACCACGAACACGATGAGCCAAGCGCCCTGCAGGGCTATTTTGACTGGCAAGTCACCACATTGATGCTGGCTTACGACCTGCGCAACCCCATTGACCGGGGGGATGTGCAGGGCGCGATGCAGCGCCGCAAACATGTGGAGCATGAAGTCAGCGACATGACGCTGGCCCTGATCCCGGATGTCTACAAAAACGACGCTTCGCTTGCCTGGCCTCCGTCCATCATGATGGCCATCACGCGTGCCACCGTGGCCAAAGCTGCGGAAATTATTGGCATTCCTCCCGCATCGGATGCATAATCTCGTCCATGCCGCAAGCCCAAGGATTCATTTTGGAGAAGTCCAAAGAGCCCTTCTTTGGACCCTCCGACGAAACTCCGCAAAGAACATCCAACCCAAGCGGATTGCGCCTGCGCTTGGCCAAATTTTCAGACTTGCCGCATCTTGTGAAAATTGAAATGGAGTCCTTCGATTCCGACCGTTTTTCTCCGCGCACTTTGCATCGTCTGGCCACGCGACCCACATCGTGCATGCTCGTGGCCGAGATGGATGGTGCGGTTGTCGGATATGCCGCCGTTCTTTTTCGGGCAGGCGTTCGCCATGCAAGGCTTTACGGACTGTGCGTGGCGAAGGTGGCCAGAGGGCGCGGCATCGGTTCCCATCTGTTGGAAGAAGCGGAGATTCGTGCGGAAAAACACGGGAAAACAGGCATGACGTTGGAAGTTCGCTGTGACAATCCCGCAGCCTGCATCCTTTACGCCAACGCTGGTTACATCGAGGTTTGCCAGCTGCCTTCGTACTATGCGGATGGCTGCAATGGGTTTCGTTTGATCAAACGCCTGAATCGTTTCACCCCCTCCATTTCCGGAAAGTCACATCCGTGATTGAGCAAATCGTGGTGGTGGATTCTCGCACCGACCTTCCCGACACGGAATTGGTCCGGCCCTTGAACGGCTTGGCCGATGCCCCGGCGGGGGCGCCCTTGCCGGTGGTGACCGCCCGGGAGTACCTGGCGGGGGTCGGCAAATGGAAGCGCGGCACCCGCGTGGTCAACCTCTGCCGCGACCTGTCCTACTTGGGAACGGGCTACCATGTTTCATTGTTGGCCGAGGCCCGCGGGCACCGCGCCGTGCCGACGGTCAAAACCCTGACCAGCCTGCCCGATGCGGCCGACGGCATCTCTGTGCCGAAACCCGATGACGGCGTGCTGCCAGAATCGGCCCAGCCCGGCGAGGATGGTGTGCTGGTGATTTTCGGCCGCACGCCCGAGCCGTCTTTGGCATCCCTTGCGGAAGCGGTGTATGAGCGATGCGCACTGCCGGTTTGCCGCCTGTGGGTGGAGGAGGCCAAGGGCCGTTGGACGGTGGACCGGTTGCGTCCGGAAAGTCCGCACCGGCTTGATCCGGCGGAAAAATACTTCCTGGCCTGGACGCTGCATGCCACCATCCGTTTGCCGTGGCGCAGCCGTTCAGATGCGCCCGTGGCCCGCTACGACATCGCGATTCTGTGGAATCCCAAGGATGCCATGCCGCCTTCCGACGCGGCTGACATCCGCGTGTTCCGCCGGGTCGGCAAAGCCATGGGAATCGGCGTCAAACTGATCGGCCGCAGCGATTACAACCGGCTCGGGGCCTTTGATGCCCTGTTCATTCGCGAGACGACGCGCATCAATCACCACACCTACCGTTTCGCCCGCAAGGCCGAAAAGGAAGGGCTGGCCGTTTTGGATGATCCGGATTCCATCCTGCGCTGCTCCAACAAGGTTTATCTGGCCGAGTTGCTGGCCGCCAACAAGGTGCCCACCCCGCCGACTCGCATCGTGCAGCGCGGCGATGCCATGGCGCTTGATGATGCGGCCAGGGCGCTGGGTTTCCCCTTGGTCCTCAAGATACCCGACGGTTCCTTTTCGCAGGGTGTGTACAAGGCGAATTCGATGGATGAACTGCGGCTTTTGACCGTCGATTTGTTCAAGCGCACCGGGCTGCTTTTGGCCCAAGGTTGGTGCTACACCCCGTTTGACTGGCGCATCGGCATTCTGGACCGCAAACCGCTGTTCGCATGCCAATACTTCATGTCGCCCAACCATTGGCAGATCATCAACAACAAGGAAAGCGACCACAAAAAGCGTTACGGCCAATGGAAGACCATGCGGGTGGAGGACGCCCCCAAGGAAGTGGTCGAAATGGCCCTCAAAGCCGCGAATTTGATCGGTGACGGACTCTATGGCGTGGATTTGAAGGAAACCGGCAGGGAGGGTGCCCGCGAGGTGGTGGTGATCGAGGTCAACGACAATCCGAACATTCAGGAAGGCGTCGAAGACATCGTCCTTGGAGACGAACTTTTCCGCATCATTCTGGCGTCCCTGATCACCCGTGTAGAACGCCTGCGCGGCCACAGCAATGGCGGGTCGCGCATCATTTCACGCAGCAGCGACATGGCCCCGAGCGTGGTGCGGGCGTCGAGCGGCGAGATTTCCAAGGTGCCTTTTCGCAGCGTCTCCGCAGCCGATTGAATCCCTTGGGAATGCAAAAAGCCCTTGGTTTGCCGGCACCGGCAAACCAAGGGCTTGGGATTCTTGGCGGCGGGAATGCTTCAGGCCAAACCGGCGGCGCCCAGGCGGACCGGCATGGCGCGTGGCTTGGCGTTTGGCTGGATGGCCAGGTTGAGCGGCAGGCGTCTGCCATCCGGCCCCTTGGGGATGTTGTCTTCGTCGATGATGCGCTGGATGGCCATCAGGCCTTCCAGCACCGTTTCCGGACGCGGCGGGCAGCCGGGCACATACACATCCACCGGAATGTACTGGTCGATGCCCTGCACCACGGCATAGGTGTCGAACACCCCGCCGGTGGAGGCGCAGGCTCCCATGGACATCACCCATTTCGGCTCGGTCATCTGCTGGTAAATGCGCTGCAAAACCGGGAGCATCTTGACGCTGACGCGGCCGGCCACCAGCATCAGGTCGGCTTGGCGCGGGCTGAATCGCATGACTTCGGCGCCGAAGCGCGCCATGTCGTAGCGGCTGCTGGCGGTGGCCATCAGTTCGATGCCGCAGCAGGCTGTGGCGAAGGGCATCGGCCAAACGGAACTTCGCCTTGCCCAGTTGATGGCGTGCTGCAGTTGCGTCGTCATGACGCCTTCGGGGAGCGTGGCTTCAAGGCCCATGGTTGATCTCGCGTAGGGGTAAGCGGGAATTCTAGCGGTTGGGCGCGGCTTGGTGGCCGGATGACGCGGCCAACGGCAAAATCAGGGTGAAGGTGGCTCCCTGGCCCAAATCGCTTTGTATTTCAATGGTTCCGCCCAGCAGCGTGGCCAATTGGCGGCTGATGTGCAGGCCAAGCCCGGTTCCGCCGTGTTTGCGGGTCACCGACGGGTCCAATTGGGTGAATTTGTCAAAAATCCGCTGCTGATCGGCCGGCGAGATGCCCATCCCGTGGTCGGTGACCGAAAGGCGCAGGGAGTGCCATTGTTCTTCGCCCCGCTGCTCAAGCGTCAGTTTTGCGGCCAGCGTCACCGCGCTGTTTTCGGGGCTGAATTTGATGGCGTTGGAAAGGAAATTGAACAGGATCTGCTGCAGTTTTCCCGTGTCGGTTTCCACCAAAGGCAGGTTGGGTTCGATGATGTCGTCGATGCGGATGTTTTTCTTGTCCGCGTGGGGGCGCAGCAGGTTGACCAGGTTTTCCAGGAAGTCCTGCGGACTGAAGGTGGTCAGCGTGACATCCATCCGGCCTGCCTCCACCTTGGCGATGTCCAAGAGGTCGTTGATGAGTTCCAGAAGGCTCCGGCTGGCCTTGAGGATGTTGCCGACATAGCGCCGGCGTTTGACGGTTTCCGGCGTGTTGTCATCGGGCAGTCCGGCTTCCAGCACCTCGCCAAAGCCGATGATCGCGTTGAGCGGGGTGCGCAATTCGTGCGAAACATTCGCCAGGAACTGGCTTTTGATCTTGTTGGCGTCATCCAAGGCCACGTTGGCGGAAGACAATTCGAAAACCTTGGTATCCAGGCTTTGGTTGGCCTGCCTCAGTCTCTCTTGGGCGTGGCGGACGGACTCGACCAGGCGGTTGAAAGCGGTCGCCAGCTCTTCGAATTCATCGCCGGTGGGAATTTCCGCGCGTACGGAGAGGTCGCCTTTGATCGCTTTTTCGGTGGTTGAACGCAGCAGGCGCACCGGTTGCAGGAAGATGCGGCTGGTCAGGTACCAAAAAAAGGCGATGGCCAGCAAGCCTGCGAAAACACCCGCCGCCACCAGGTAGATGCGATTCACCGCCACGGCGGATTTCCATTCGCGCCCGTCCAGGTCAATGAGCAGGATCTGCGTCAAGGATTGGGTTTCTCCGGCTTCCGCCTCAAGGTCCGCCCCCTTGGTCCGACGGATGGCCCGCGCATAGCGGAAATTGGTTGAACCGTCGGTCTCGGTCTCGGCCGTGAACCGTTCGGTGGCTGAAGCGATATGGGTGAAACGGTCGACCGCATCGTCAAAAAAAACATCGCGCTGCGACAGGGCGGCGAAGTCGGAGGCGTTGACCGCGCGGATGTGGACGCCTTCCATGTTGGCCGCGGGCCATTCGCCATGGCGCGCGGTTTCTTCCGATTCGGGCCTGATTTGCAATTGGCCGCTGGCGCACAAATCAGCCAGATCCTTCATGCGGCTGCGCGGCCCGGCTTCGACCAGCTTGTCCATGCGGGTGGAAACCACCCACAGTGCCGAAGCCAGCAGCAACACCACGGCCAAGCCGAACAGCAATTGGCATTTGTGGGCAAGACTGATGCGGAAGACGGGGATCATGCCGGAATTGTAAGTGGGTCATTACAATCCGCCTCCCATGACCCATCCCATTCTTTATTTGGGTGACACATCGCTTGCCACGGCAGCCTCCTATCTGGCGGGCGTCATGCACCGTGCCGGCCTGCTTTTTGACCACAAAGCGTCCCATGAGGGGGTTTCGCCGGACGATGTCGCCGGCCGGAAACTCATCATCGTGTCGGATTATCCGGCCGCCCGCTGTTCACCGGCTGCCCAAGCGGCCATGGCGCATGCCGTTGAGGGGGGTGCCGGCCTGCTCATGCTCGGCGGGTGGGAATCCTTCCATGGACTAGGCGGGGATTGGGATGCGACGGCGCTGACCCCGCTGCTTCCCGTCGTCATTTCCGCCGCAGATGACCGCATCAACGGCGACGGCGTCGCCCTCCTGCGCCTGACGGACGCCGGTGCCTGCCATGAAGCCACGGCATCGTTGCCATGGGACGCCCGCCCCCCGGTGGTCGGGGGCTGGAGCCGGTTTTCACCCAAGGCCGGGGCGCGGGTGTTGCTGGAGGTCGTGCCGCACCGGACCCGGCGCGAGGGCAGTGGTTTCGCATTCATGGCCGGGCCGGCCGAGCCGATGCTGGTCGTCGGCAACACCCCCGGCACCCGGGTTGCCTGCTTGGCCACCGACGCAGCTCCCCACTGGGTCGGGCCGCTGGTTGATTGGGGCACCGATAACACGGCCCCCTCCTGCGCGGGCCGTGTCAAGGCCCAGGCGCCGGGGGCCGAGGCCATCGAGGTCGGCGCGCTTTACGCGCAGTTTCTCGAACAACTGGTGCGCTGGACCGGCCGGCTTTGACCGCCGGCGGCGAGCCGGATTCGTATCATTCCTGAATTCCTTCATGCCTCTCACCCCCGCTCCCCATGTCCACCACCTTCACCCGCCGCGTCAGCGACCAACTCACCGCTTACCCCGACCTCGCCAAGTTGCTTGGCAAGACCCCGGCGGAATTGAAGAAGGAAGTCTGGCTGTTCGCCGTGCCGCATGATGATGATGTGGCCATCGGCGGCGGACTCTGGCTGAAAGCGGCCATTGACGCCGGCGTGCAGGTGCATTTGCTCGCCGCCACCGACGGCCGCATGGGCTACTGCGCGCCGGAGGAAAAGGCCGACATCGTAAAGGTGCGCGCCAAGGAGATGGTGGATTCCAGCCGGATCCTCGGCGTCACCGATCCGGCCCGCATCCACTTTTTGGGCTTCCCTGACTGCTCCCTGTCGCTCTACCTCGGCCGGCGCGCCATCAAGCCCGGCGAGCATGATTTTGAAGGCGGCACCGGCTACACCGGCCTGCAGGGCGCCTTCGTGAAAAAACTGCGCGAGATCAAACCGACCCGCCTCATCATGCCCAGCCCCATGGATTACCACCCGGACCACCAGATCGTTTACAACGAGATGATGATCTGCATCTTCCACGCCGGCGGCGGCGTGTGGCCGGAATTGGGCCCTTCCTGCGCGGTGCCCGAGGTGTATGAGATGGCCATTTACTGCGACTTCCCCTCGCCGCCTACCCTGCAACTCAAGTGCGACGAAAAAACCTTCCAAGCCAAATTGGATTGCATCGCCGCCTTCAAGAGCCAGAAGCAGATCGGCGCCCTGGTCGAGAAGGTGCGCGGCGCCGGCCCGTGCGAGTACCTGCGCGAGGTGGGCTTCTCCTTCTATGACGCCAACAACTACCACGGCCTGTTCGCCGGCCAGGCCATCGGCGAGCCGGAGGAAATCTCCGACGGGGAATTCGAGGATGAATTCGGCTCGGTCGAGGACGAGTTCATGGACGCCATCATGGGCATCGCCAGCGAAGTCGCCGGCCAGGTGGCCGAGGCGGTGGCGCACAAGGTGATCGGCGGGAAGAAGGCGAAAAAGGCGGAGAAGAAAGCCGCCAAGGCGGCGGCGAAGAAAGTGGTGAAGAAGGCGGCGCCGAAGAAGAAAGTGGTGAAGAAGAAAGTGGTGGGGAGGAAGGTGGTGGGGAAGAAGGGTAAGTGAGGTAGGAATTGATTTCCAAATGGACCCGCCCGGCCGGAGGTCGGGCGGGTTTTTGCGGAATGGGCTGGATATTCCCAAGCGGCAGGCTGCCGCCGGGCTCCATGCCGGCGGCAAAATCAGAAGGCCGGGCGCGCGGCGGGCGCTCCCGCGTTTTTCCGGTGTTCGCCGGGCGTCCGTCCCGTGGCTTGGCGGAATTTCCGCACGAAGTGGCTCTGGTCATGAAAGCCCAGCTCCCTGGCGATGCGGCTCAGTTTGTGGTCGGTCTGTTCCAGCTGCTCCCGCGCGGCGGCCATGCGGATGCCTTGGATGTAGGCCGTCGGGGATTGCCCGGTCGCGGCCTTGAACCGGCGGTCGAACTGGCTGGCCGAGAGTTCCATCATTGCGGCCATTTCCGGGACGGGGAGCGGCTTCCTGAAATTGGCGTGGATGTGTGCCATCACCTCGCGCAGGTCCCGGCAGGGCTTGACTTCGGCATCAGCCAAGTTGATGTCGCGCAGCAGCCCGCACAGGCCCACCACCCCGCCCGAGGGCCCATAAAGCGGTAGTTTGCTGGAGAGGTACCAGCACATCCGGCCGCCGGGGCCCGGCCCGATCCAGCGTTTGTTGAGGATCGGCTTGCCCCGGAGCACCAGCGCATCCTCGGCCTCATAGGCGTCGGCAAGGCCACGGTCGAAGAAGTCGTGGGCGGTCCGGCCCAGCACGGGGCCCTTGCGCAGGGCCGCCAGCCGCCGGGCCTGCGCAAGGTTGACGGCGGTGAACCGGCTGTCGCGGTCCTTGGCGTAAAAGAAGACGCCGGGGAGGGTGTCAAACAAGGCCAGCAACCCCGAGGGATCGGCCAGGCGGCGCATGAAATCGGGGCACACCACAAACGCGGGAGAAGGCGTGAAAGAGGGCATGATGCGCGAATCATACAACTCCATGATGGATTGATGCCTATTTTTATCACCTTTTTTCAAAGTCTTTCGGTAAGAATCAAGCCGCAGGTGCGTCCCATGCGGAAGATGTTTCATGCCATTTTGAACTGCCGGCAAAACCACACGCCCTTTCCGCCCGCCCCTGCGCGCATCCCATGACTCTCATCCGCCGCCGATCCAGCCTCGTTCGCATGACGGCCTGCCTGTTTGCCGGCGCACTGGCATCGGCATGCGCCAAACCGGCGGAAGACGGCGCCAGGCCTGCGGCGCCCGGCGTGAAGGCTGCGGCGGTCCCGGCCGTTTCCTCCCCGTTGCCCGCGCTCAACTACAACCGCGATGTGCGGCCCATCCTCTCGGACAAGTGCTTCCAGTGCCACGGGCCGGACGACAAGAAACGCTATTCGGGCCTGCGCCTAGACCAGTTCGCGGCGGCGACCCGCCCCAACGCCAAGAGCGGCCACATCCCCGTCGTGCCCGGAAAACCGGACGCCAGCGAAGCCTGGCGCCGCATCACCACCCACGACCACGACGAAACAATGCCACCCGTCAAGAGCGGCAAGTCGCTCACCGACGAGCAGAAGGAGACACTCAAGCGCTGGATCGCGCAGGGCGCCAAGTACGAAACGCACTGGGCCTTCGCGCCCATTCTTGCGCAAAAGGTCCCGGAAACCAGGGACAAAGCCTGGGCCAGGAACGAAGTGGATGCCTTCATCCTCGCCCGTCTGGAGCAGGAAGGCATCGCCCCCTCGCCGGAGGCCGGCAAGGCGCAACTGCTGCGCCGCGTCACCCTCGACCTGACCGGCCTGCCGCCGACGCCGGAGGAAACGGCCGCCTTCGCCGCCGACCCCTCGCCCGATGCCTACGAAAAACAGGTGGACCGCCTGCTGGCCTCCCCCCGCCACGGCGAGCACATGGCGATGGGCTGGATGGACATCGCCCGCTACAGCGACACCGACGGCTTCCAGTACGACCGCACCCGCACCATGTGGCCCTGGCGCGACTGGGTGGCGGAGGCTTGCAACAAGGACCTGCCTTACAGCGATTTCATCGCCTGGCAGATATGCGGCGACCTGATGCCCAACGCGACCCCCGGGCAGATCGTGGCCAGCGGCTTCAACCGCAACCACATGCTCAACAACGAAGGCGGACGGGATGCCAAGGAAAACCGCGCGGACTACGTGGTGGACCGCACCGTCGTCTTCGGCACCGCGTTCCTTGGGCTCACCCTGGATTGCTGCCGTTGCCACGACCACAAGTTTGATCCGGTGACGACCCGGGATTTCTATTC
>CANIYR010000068.1 GCA_947471825.1 Phycisphaeraceae bacterium
CTTGGACGCTGGGCCCGATGTAAGCGGCAGCCACCGGAAACGCATCAGCCACGTCCAGCATGCCGCCGAAATGGTCCAGATCGGCGTGCGAAACCACCACGGCATCCAGCCTGCGCACGCCCAGCCTGCGCAGGGCCGGCACCGCGGCCCGGGCGCCCTGGCGCGCCAGCGTGCGGGAACCGCAATCAAACAGCACCGCCGACGACCGCGTCTCGAACAGAATGCAGGATCCGTCCGCCACCGAGAGTTCATGCACGCGCAAGCCCGGGTTGCCGCGCAGCGCACGCAAGGCCCATACCTGCTCCCCGGCAAGCAGACCCAAGGCCAGCGCCACGGCCATCCATGGCCAAGCCAGCGCCCGCCTGCGGCGCGCCAGAGAAGCGTCCACCGGCAAAGGACGCATGCCGGCCCATGCCGCCAGCGCCGACCAAAGGCCGGCGGCCGCCGCCAATGCAAAACCAAGGCCGGCCGGTTTCACCAACGCCACCGATGCGCCGGGCAGATGGGCGGCGCCATGCACCACCCACGCCAGCGCGGCGGCGAGGGACTCCACCGGCCAGGCCAACCCGGCGCCAAGCGGCGCCCACAGCAAGCCCAGCGCGATTTTGGCATAGCCGACCCACATCAAAAGGGCGGCGATGGGCGAAGTCACCATGGAAAAAAGCGCCGCCAACGGGCTGACTTGGTCGAATTGCAGCAACAGGACGGGCAAGATCGCCAGATAAACCACCACACTGGCCACCGCGCCCTCGATCATCCAATGGCGCAGCATGCGCCATGCCGCCAGTGCGGAACCCGGCGTTTTTTTTTCGTCGCTTTCAACCGGCAGCGCGCCGGTCAACCAATCCTCCACCTTGACGGCAATGGGTCGCGAAAACAGGAATAACGCACCGATCGCGGCGAACGAAAGCTGAAACCCGGCCGAGAACAGTTCCTCCGGCCGCCACAAAAGCAGGGTCAGTGCCGACACGCCCAAAGCTTGCAGGCCCGAAACCGGCCGCCCCAATCCGAAACTGACAGCCAGCACCACGGCCATCAAACCGGAACGCAAAATGGGCAAATCGTCGGGCACAGCGAGCAAAAAGAGCAGCACGACCGCCAGCACCGCAACCGCCACCCGCGCCGGCCGGCCGCTGACCAGACGGCCAAACAGCCACACGCCGGTCAGAAAAATCGCCACGTTGGCGCCTGAAATGGCCAGGATATGGGCCAATCCCGCCTGTTGAAAGTCCTGTTCGAGTTCCGCCATGCCGCCGCCCCTTGCGCCAAGCAGCAGGGCTTCGATGAGGGCGGTGCGCACCGGGCCGCCCCCATGCAACCCAAGCCGCAAAGAGGCCAGCGCAAGATCGGCGGACCTGGCCCGGATGTTGGGCAGCCCCCACGCCGTTGCCGCTTCCAACACGCGGACCGCCGGCAGGCTGCCGCCATCGGCCACCGTCAGGCGTGCCACAACACCCTTTTGCCGCGCATGCGCGGCATAATCAAAAGTTCCTGGATTCTCCGGCGGCCGCAGCGGATGAACCCAGCCCACCATGCCCACCCGCACGCCGGGGCGCACACCGGCCAAATCCGCATCGCCCTGGACGGTGATCCGCAACAGGCCTTCGGAAGGCTCCTTTTTCCCATTCTTTTCCACCGATTGCGTCCGCAGGGTAAAACCCATGGAAGGCCCTTCATGGCCAAACCTCCCCAGTTCACCCCCATCGGCTTGCGCCGCCTGCGGCAAGTCCGCCACCACCCCCTCCACCCGCAGCAGGCGGCTTTCTTCCCCCACGAAACGCAGGATGGAATTGTCAGGCACCCGGCTCGCTTGGGTGGACTCGCGCAGCAAGCCGATCCCAAAACATCCGATGCAGGCGGCGGCCAACGCCAAGACCGCAGGCCATTTCATCCGCACCGCAAAGGACTGGGCGGCCAAAACCGCCACGCCGATTGCCAACGCCGCCCAACCCCAGCCCGTTGCACATCCGCAGCGTCCGGCGATGATGCCGCCCGCCACGCCCCAGACCGGCGGCCAAATGCGCGGGTGCTGCGAAGACGGGAACAAGGAAGCGGTGGGAAAGTCCATGCGGGCAGCGTATCCCAAGCAAAAAAACCCTGCCGAAGACAAGGGTTTTTTATTCTAAAAAAGCATGTGCGGTTGATTATTTCGCCACGTCATCGGCGGCCATCTTGGGCGAAGGCTTGCTCCTGCCCGCCTCGGCCAGCAGGTTGAACATGAAGTGCTGCGCCGTTTCCGCCGCATAGCCGTTCACGCCGTAGGTGCGCACCCGGTTCATGCCCAGGGTCAGGTCCTCGTCGGAGAAGACCACCGCATCGCGCTCCTTGCCATCGGCACCCTTGACCGAGATGGCCTGCATGCGCAACTTGCCATCCTTCATCCCGCGCTCGACAGATGCCTGGCTGAACAACGGGCGGGTCACGTCCGAACTCTCACCCTGCGCCTTGAATTCCTGACCCACAATGAGCGGGCTGGAGTCCGCCAACTTGCGCGCTTCCGCCGGGGCATTGGTTTTTCCCAGCGCGTCCTGAAGCGGTTCGATCAGCGAGGAGGCAAACAGGCCATTGGCGCCGGTGTGGCCGCCGACCGTTTCAACCAGCACCGTGCCGCCCTTTTCCACGAAAGCCTTGATGGCCGCCAGTTCCTCCGGCGACAAAATCACCCGGTCGGTGCCCATGAGGTGCAGCAGCGATCCGTCGCTGGCCCCCACATCCTTCAATTCCGTCTTCTTGTCCACATCCACGGTCATGCCGGTTCGGTTCTGCACATAGATGCTCATCACGTCGTACGGGCGGCCTTCGGGCTGGCAGATGCTCTGCGACCTGTCGGATTTCTCAAGTTTCTGGCTCTCATAGAGCGGGATCACCACCTTGATCTGCTCGCCGGTCTTGGCCTTGGACGGCAGTTCGAACGGGCTCATCAGGCGGCCCAGGCGGCGGCCCCGGTCCGTGGACACGCGGTACAGGTTGAACAGGAAGCGCCACGGGTGGGTTTTGTACTCCGGCTCCGAATCGGCCTGCCACTTCATGCCGAAATCGGTGCTGATCACCACCACCAGGTCGCGCGCACCGTTGTTTGCGGTCTGCACGCCCGGTATTTCGCCGTTGAGAAAACCATCGGCCAGCATGCCCTCGGCCAGCGGCTTGCCCAACGGGAACTTGGGGTAGAGCTTCTTGGCGAATTCCCTTGCCCAAGCGTTGGCTTCGCCGGTTTCGGCATTGATCACCAGGATGCCGCCATGATCAACGTAATTGCGGATGTTCTTTTCCTGCGCCTCATCCAGAACCAATTTGGCGTCCGTCGAGAGGTAGGCGATCGGCGCATTGAGCCAGCGGTCGGATGTGGAGTTCACATCCACCGCCACCCAGTTCAAGTCGCCTTTGGTCATCTCCGACAGCCATTTGTTGGCGAAGTAAACATCGTTGGGACGGTTACGCCAGTTGGCGCCGGGAATGATCAGTTTGTTGCACCACACCGGCGATTTGCCGCGCGCCAGGAACATCAGCTTGAAGGCCCGGTTCTCCGGGTGACCGCCCGTCCCCCCCTTGACGATCTGGCTGGCAATGGCCGTGAACCAATCCTGCCCCTTGATGTAGCGCAGGCCCGAGGCCAGCGCGATGCGCTCGTAGCCATACATGTGGTAGCCGGACAGACCGTTGGTGCTGATATGGGGATTGTTCGCGCCATCCACGGTGAAATTCTTTTCCAGCCAAGCCTGGCCGCGGTCCAAAGCGGCGGTCATTTTGGGGTCGGCCTTGGGCCTGCCGCGGTCGCGCTCCTGCTGGCAGACATACAACACCGTCATGCCTGCGCAAGTCATGCTTTCGGTGGATTCCTGGCTCGGATAGTAGGACCATCCGCCATCGGGATTCTGGCGGTTAAGCATGTGTTTGGCGATGCCGTCCCACAGATACGGATCGATCGCAATGCCGCGCTTGCGACCCTGCCACAAACCCAGCACGCAATACTGCATCACTGACAAATCATCGCGCGTGGAGGGGGCGGCGGTGCTGTAAGCCCCCCAAAACATTTTTTCGCCGGGCGACTTGGCTTTGAGGATCTGCTTGACGGTTTCGGCGAGTTTGTCCTCATAAGGCAGGTAAGGTGCAAAAGGCAGGTAAGACCAGACATGGGCCACCACGCCCACGGTGTAGGTTTGGTCGGTTGGTGTTTTCTGCAGGTATTCCAAAGCCTTTTCAACTTCCGGGCGCTGCATGGATTCACCGGAGACCAGCAGGGCCAGGGTCGCCATTGAGGTGCCTCCGGCAGCGCCACCATGGGCGCCATCCCACGCACCGGGGAACCGGCCTGTAGCCGGGTCTTGCGACTTGTAAATCGCTTTCTTAAAAGCTTCGATCGTGTCCTGAATTTGCTTGTCAGTCACCTCTTGGGCACAAGCGGACGAGGCGGATAGGGCCGCCAGCCCCAAAAACAGCGCGGCGGCAGGCAGGCGACAGGCGGACAGGGTGGCGGGTGTGGTTCTGGGCATACGGGAATCCTTGCAACCAACGGAAGATGAACAATCAGGGAAGGGTACCTGCCAACGGGATGAAAAACAAGGGTCAATCTTGATGCAACTGCCAAGAGGCGACCATCGCCTCCCATTCTTAAAACCCCTGTTTATTTTTTTCAAACAATTCCGGACGCCGAGCCTTGGTTATCTCCAAAGCCTTTTCTTTTCTCCACTTGTCAATGGCCGAGTGATTGCCGGAAAGCAACACTTCGGGCACCTCGCGCCCCTGCCAGTCCCTGGGCTTGGTGTAATGCGGGTGGTCAAGCAGGCGGTTGGCGCCGGGGGAAAAGGAATCAAAGTGAGCGGAATCCTTGTCCCCCAAGGCCCCCGGCACCAGCCGAGTCACCGCATCCACCAGCATCATGGCCGGCAACTCACCGCCCGAAAGCACGTAATCGCCGACGGAAATTTCCAAAGGTTCCAGGGCATCAAGCACCCGCTGATCAAAACCCTCATAGTGACCGCAGATGATGAGCAGGCGCTCTTCCAGCGCCAGAGACTCGCACAAAGGCTGGGTGAGCGGGACGCCGGCGGGGGTCATCACAATGCGCCTGGCTTTCTGCGGACGCTGCGCTTCGACCGCCATCACGGAATCCCAAATCGGCTGGCATTGCAACACCATGCCCGGCCCGCCGCCAAAGGAAGGCTGGTCCACCCGCCTGAATTTGTCGGCGGTCCAATCACGCATGTTATGAACGGCATAGGAAACGACGGCCGGCCGGTCTTTTTCTCGGTCGTCCTTGTGGGCGGGATCCAACACCCTCCCGGCGGCACGCTTGAGAATGGAAGCGCCCAGCACGCCGGGAAACATTTCAGGAAACAAAGTGAGGACATCAAAGTGCATTCCCTAAAGGATAACGCCCCGGTCGCCTTGAAGGCGTTTGCGGGGCGTCATGCGTTGAAAAATCGAAAATTAGCCCTTGGCTTTTTCCTTTTCCTTCTTCTGCTTCAACTCCACTTCGCCCTGAAGCTTGATGGATGCGGCAGTCACGGCCACCAATGCGGCGTTCTTGGCGGCATCGCGCGGGGTCTGCGCGGCAGCAGGCACGAAACCGGCTTGGGCCAGCAGGTCATGGGCGGTTTCGGAGGGCTGGGCCCCCACCGAGAGCCAGTACTTGACGCGCTCGGCGTTGAACGAAAACTGCTTGGCGCTGTCGCGGGTCTGCGGCGAATAAACGCCCACTTCTTCGATGGTCTTGCCATCGCGGGGGGAGCGCGCGTCCATCACGCACAAACGGTACTCGGCACGATGGCGGCGACCCAAACGCTTCAAACGAATCTTGACCATGGGAACATTTCCTGTGGAGGGCAAACCCTTTTTGGGGCGGGTTTGCGGTGACCGGAGGGGGTGCCGAGGCCACATGGCCAGGGCGAAAGGGGTGTGAATCATAGCAGATATAGTGCGCCCATGCCGCTCCCCCGCCCCCTGCGCCAACTCTTCGACCGCATCCTGCATGAGGAAGTGGCCAAATTGCCGGCGCATTTTGCCGCCGCACTCGATGAAACACCCCTCATCATCGAGGACGAGCCCGCGCCGGAATTGCTGGAAGAACTGGGCATGGGCGAAGACGAGGACCTCTGCGGCCTGCACACCGGCACCCCGCTCACCGAACGCGGGGCCAGCTTCGACTTGGATTTCCCGGACCGGCTGATGCTGTTCCGCGGCCCCATCATGGGTCAGGCCGGGTTTCCCGACGACGGCGGCGCGGAAGACGACCTGCGCCGGGAAATCCGCATCACTCTGCTGCATGAAATGGGGCACCATTTCGGGCTGGGAGAAGAGGATTTGGAAACGTTGGGGTATGGCTGAATCTCAATTCTTCTTGGGCACAAACAGCAGAGACGCAGAATTGACGCAATGCCGCACATTGGTCTTGGACAGCCCCTCGCCGTAGAACGCGTGGCCCAAGTGGGACCCGCAGCGGGTGCAGACGATTTCGGTGCGCTCCATGCCGTGGGAGTTGTCGGTGCGGTACTCGATGGCACCGGGATTGGCCTCATCCATGAATGCAGGCCAACCGCAACCGCTGTGAAACTTGTTGCCGGCGCCATAAAGCAGTTGGCCGCAGCAGATGCAGTGGTAATTGCCGGCAGCCTCGGTGTCTTCGTACTCCCCGGTGCCGGCGCGTTCGGTGGCGGCATGGCGGGTGACCTGGTATTGCATCGTGGTCAGCCGTTTTTCCCACTGGGCATCGGTCAAATGCACCTTGCCTGCGGCATCCGGCTTGAGGTCGGCAAAACGGGCAAGCAAGGGATCCGGGTTGGCGGGCATGGGGTTGGCCGTGGGGGTGGCGGGGACGGAAAACGGCGCCGGAACAGGCGGCGTTTGCGGGGCCGGCGCGGCGGGGGCGCAGGCCGAAAGCGTGATGAAAACAAAACCAAGCATGCGGGGGAACATAGGTTCTCCATGATAGGCCAAGCGTGCAGTCTAAGTAACAACACCCGGCCCGGTCTTTTTATTCACCGGTGCGCCGTGAGCCTTTCTTTTCAGACAATTTCTTCTTGTCCGCCAGCCGCCGCATTTTGGCGCCGCGCGACACTTTCTTTTTTTTGCGCACCTTGGGTTCGGTCATGGCCATTTGCAGGAGCGCCACCAGGCGCGCCTCGGCAGCTTCGCGGTTGGCCGCCTGCGAGCGCTCGGCATCGGCGCGCAAGAGGAGGGATTCCCCCCCCTCTTCCCCCACCCAGGCCGGTCCGGCCAAAAGGCGCAACCGCTGGCATGCCTCCGGCGTCAGCAGTTGAAAGAGATCGGCGGCGTCCACCCGCAGGAGCACCGCGGTGCTGCGCTTGTTGACATTCTGGCCGCCAGGGCCGCCGGATCGGGTGAAAGACAATTGGATCGCCGAGCGCGCAAGCGTGCGGCCGGGGCGGATTTCAAGATCGTCGGACAGGGCGGACATCGTGCCATGTTAAACGCGGAAGCCCTGGTGTGGAAAAAAACGACGCATCAGGCCAAACGCCCGATCAACTCACCCACCTTGACGCGATCGCCGGCCTTCAATCCCGCCGCCGGTATGAATGCGCCATGCGAAAACACCAACACCACCGTGGAACCCATCGCAAACAGGGCCAAATCGTCGCCCTTTTGGCACGGCACCGGCGTGCCATAGGTCTCAGCCCGCGCCCGGCCGGTGTTGGATTCCACCGGCGTGTGGCCGCAGCGGATTTTGCCCACCACCGTGGCACCCACCTTGACGATCGCCGTCGGTTTGCCGTTGGCCGATATGTAACTGGTCAGGCGCTCGTTGACGCCGAACAGGCGGTCCACATTCGCCACCGACACCTCGTTCACCGGCCAAAGCGCGCCGGGCACGTAACGGAAGCCGGTGACGGCTCCGTCGGCATAGTGGTGCATGCGGTGATAATCGGTGGGTGCCAGGTAAACCGTCATGAAAAAGCCGTTGGCAAACGGCGCCGCTTCCGCCGCATCGCCGAGCAACTCAGCCAGCGTGTAGAAGCGCCCCTTGGCCTGAATCAGCCGGTCGCCGTCAATCGCGCCCATCTGGGCGATTTTGCCGTCCACCGGGGAGACTGTCGCCAAGGGGTCGCCGGACCCGGCCACCGGACGCGCGCCGGCCTTCAAATGCCGGGTGAAAAACGCATTCAATGTGGGGTATTGCCCAAGTGGCAGCGCCGCCTCGGCCAGGTTGATGCGGTAGCGGTTGGCAAACCAAGGGATCAGCGGCTTGGACAACCCGGTGTCGGCAAACACGCCGATGGCGCGCGAGAGGTGATTTTTGGGAACCAGAGCCAATAAGGAGAGGGAGAGCGGCATGGGGAGGGGAGTGTAACGGCGGCCCGGCACCCACCTGCCCGACCCGGGTTTTTTATTTACCATAGCCTTCCCTTCCTCACCCCTTTTGATGCGGCGTGCCGCCGCGCCCACATTCATATGCTCAACAAATTCTCCTCGCGCATTACCCAACCCCGCAGCCAAGGCGCTTCGCAAGCGATACTCTTCGCCACCGGCCTGAAGGAAAGTGACATGGCCAAGGCCCAAGTCGGCATCGCATCCGTCTGGTGGGAAGGCAACCCCTGCAACATGCACCTCAACGACCTCGCGAAACTGACCCACGACGGCGTCAAAGAAGCCGACATGGTCGGCATGCGATTCAACACCATCGGCGTCTCCGACGGCATCTCGATGGGTACCGACGGCATGAGCTTCTCGCTGCAGTCGCGCGACCTCATCGCCGACAGCGTCGAAACCGTCATGGGCGCCCAGTGGTACGACGCCCTGGTCACCATCCCCGGCTGCGACAAGAACATGCCCGGCGTGGTCATGGCCATGGGTCGCCTCAACCGTCCCGGCCTGATGATCTACGGCGGCACCATCAAGCCCGGCTGCACCGAGATCAAGGGCAAGAATGAAGTCCTCGACGTGGTCAGCGCCTTCCAGAGCTACGGCCAGGCCCTCGCCGGCTCGATCACCGAAGAC
>CANIYR010000069.1 GCA_947471825.1 Phycisphaeraceae bacterium
ATCCAAGCAGGGTTGATGGCCGGGTTGAGGGCGGACGGTCCGCGCTTCACCACTTCACCTGCAGGTCCGCCTTCTCGCCGACATGGCGCACGGTGGCTGAAAAGCCGATGCCGCGCGCGGCATCCGCCGGTGCGCGAAGGGTGGCGATGGGATTCCGGCCCGAGAACACCCGCAGCACCATCTGGTTGCCATCGACCTGGGTCTGCCACGCGTATTTTTCATTGGGTTTGAGGTCGATGGCCTGCGATTCCAGGGTGCCGTCGGCCTTGACCAGATGGATGGCGTAAGAAGTCTGGTCGTTCCGCGCGGGCACGGTCACCCCCAGTTCGCCGGTGCGGCGGCCGACGCCCATCAAAAGCCCGATTTTGCCGAAATGCCCGGTTCTGCGGCCCAGGACGGTTTGGGTGTCCGTTTTTTTGGTGCCGCTGATGTGCAGGGTGCGGCCGGTCGAGGCGATGGCCAGCTCGTCCGGCACGCCCTCGGCGAAGGTGCGGCCGGAAAACTCGCCAACATAGGCGGCCTTGGCCACTTTGACGGGGCCGCCGGGGGCGGCGGCTTGGCGCGATTCGATCTGCTTGAGGCGGTTTTCAACCTTCACCTTGGCCAGGCCGCCCACTTTGGGCAGGAGATCCCGGTAAAGGAATTCGGCATGGGACCGCACCTGCCGCTTGGCCATGCCGCTCAATTTCTCGGATTGTTTGTCCCACGCATCAGCCACGGCGCAAAGGGCTTCGGGGGTGGCATCCTTTTGGATTTCGGCCTCGGCCAGGGGTTGCAGCACCGGGTCGTGGCCGGCGGCCAAAAGCGGCAGGCCTTGCTCCCATTTTTCGCGGTAGAAGCACAGGTGGCGGCCTTTGAGGGAGGCTTTTTCAGCGTCCGACTTGGCGGCCGCCAAGGCCCGCGCCAGTTTGTCATGGGCCGCTTCCAACTCGCGGAGGTCGGCCAAGATCAGGCTGACGGAGGACTGAAGGGCGGAGCTTGCGCGCACGGCGGTGGCGGTGTGCTCGGCCACTTTGCGGGCGGTCGCCACCTGGTCGCGATCCAGCAGGCGGGAGATCAGCGCCTGGGCATTTTGGAAATAGTCGCTGCCGCTTTCCGGGGTTCTGACCGCCTTGGCGGTGTCACCGGCCGCTTGGATCAGGCGGGGTGCGGCATCCTCTTCGTACGCCTCCTCGATTTTGGAAACACCCTGGATCGCCAGATTCAAGTCCGCCGAATCGCAGGCCAGGTCGACGGACAGTTCAAGCATGGCGTGGCGCAGGGCGGGATTTTTTTCGCCTTCGCTGGCAGCCAGCATGTCGCGCGCAACCTGGTTTTTGTCGCTTTGCTCAAGGGCCGCGGACAGGCTGCTTTTGAAGGTCTCGCGGGTTTGTTTGGCGGCGTCCTTCAGTTCGTCGGCGCCGGGCGGGGCAAGGCGCTTGGGGGCGTCTTGGGCCTGTGCGGCGGCCAAACACAGGAGCGCCGAGGCAAGGATGGTTGCGGTGGTGCGCAGGGGTTGCATGCGTTCTCTTGGAAACGTTGTTTGACCTGAAGCCATGCACGGGGGAAGGGCCCTGCCAGCCATCAGGGACGCTTGGCGGTTTGCTTCATTACATCCGGCCGGGGAAAGAACCCGGCCAAGGGCCGCCTCAGGCATGCCGGCGGATCACCAGCGAGTCGTTCTGCCCGCCAAATCCGAACGAATTGGACATGCAGACATCCACCCGGGTCTTGCGCGCCACATTGGGGATGTAATCCAGGTCGCATGCCGGGTCGGGCGTGCCGTAGTTGATGGTGGGGGGCAGCACCTGGTCGCGGATGGCCAGCACGCAGGTGATCGCTTCCACCGCGCCGGCGGCGGCAATCAGGTGCCCCAGCGAGGACTTGACGCTGGATATCGGCGGTGCGCCGCCAAAGGGCGCTTGCGGGTTGCCGCCGAAGACCGCCTTGATGGCCTTGGTTTCGATGGAGTCGTTTTCCTTGGTGCTCGTGCCGTGGGCGGAGATGTAATGCACGTCGGCCGGCGAAAGGCCGGCCTGGGACAATCCCTGGCGCATGGCGGCCGCCGCCCCCTTGCCTTCGGGGTGGATGTCGGTGATGCGGTAGGCGTCGGCGGTGGAACCGTAGCCGCATATCTCCGCCAGGATGGTGGCGCCGCGGGATTGGGCATGCTCCAGGGTTTCCAGGATCAGCATGCCCGCGCCCTCGCCCATCACGAAGCCGTCGCGGTCGAGGCTGAAGGGGCGGCTGGCGGTGGCCGGGCTTTCGTTGCGGTCCGAAAGCGCGGTCAGGCGGTTGAAGCCGGTGACCCCCAGGGGGTGGATCATGGTGTGGGCGCCGCCTGCGATCATCACGTCGGCATCGCCGCGGCGCAGGATTTCAAAAGCCTCGCCGATGGCCTGGGTCGAGGCGGCGCAGGCGGTCAGGCAGTTGTAGCAGGGGCCTTCGGCGCCGAGTTCCATGGCGATGTGGTTGAGCGGCTGGTTGGGTTCCTGCTCGGTCTCCTTGCGGGGTGTGAATTTCCGGAAGGCGGTGGCGGCCCATTTGGCGCCGTCCACGGCCTGCTTGGCCTCATCCCATCCCGCGATGTTGGTGGCGAAATAGTTGTCGCTATCGAGCGAACCTTCGCCGGAACCCAGGTAAATGCCCATGCGTTCGGTTTTGAGGCCGGCAAAGGCGCCCAAGCCCGACATGTTCCACGCCTGCGTTGCCGCACCCAGGGCAAAGGCGGTGTTGAGGCCGACGCCTTCATGGCAGTCCTGCCGCGTGACGAACCGGCGGTAATCGTAATTTTTCACCTGCGACGAAAACGCGGTGGGAAAGGTCGATGCGTCGAAGCGCTCGGTGGCCGAAGCGCCGGCCTTGCCATCGAGCAGGTTGCGCCAGACGGTTTCGATGTCGTGGCCAAGGGGGGTGACCCAGCCAATGCCGGTGATGACGATGCGGGTGGACATGGGGTGTTCAAAAATGGGGCTGGGGATGAAGGATGGCCAAACGCGGGAGCATCATGCTTTTTTCAGCACCACCGCCGCGTTTTGGCCGCACAGGCCGCTGCTGACGCACAGGGCGTAAAGCGGGGCGCGCTTGGGCCGGGTGGCACCCAAGCCGGGCAGTGCATGGGCGCGGTTCATGATGGGTGGCAGCACGCCTTCGGCCAGGCAACGGGCGGCGATGCCCACGTCCATGGCCCCGGCTCCGGCCACCGTGTTGCCGATGGATGCTTTGGGTGACAGCACCGGCGTTTGCGCCAGGGCATCGCCAAAAACGGCCAGGAGGGCCGCCGCTTCGGCCTGGTCGCTGGGGGCATGGCCAAGCCCGGTGGGAATGATGAAATCAATCTCGCCGGCGGGAATGGCCGCATCGCGCAGCGCCGCTTCGATGGCCAGCCGCACACCGCGGCCGTCGGGGGCCGGGCTGGTGTTGCGGTTGGCGCGGTTGAGGCTTTGGCTGGCGCCGAAACCCATGACCTCGGCCAGCGCCTTGCCGCCGCGTTTCTCAAGCGTTTCATTGGATTCCAGGATCAGGATGCTGGCGCCGTCACCGACGGCGGTGCCGGCGGCCGAGACATCGAACGGGCGCACCGCGGAAGCCGGATGGTCGTTTTCAACCGTCATGCGCCCGGTGAACACGTCACGGATGAAACTCATGAGGTTCATCCGCGCGGTGGCCCCGCCGCAGAAGCCGCAGTCGGCCGCGCCGCGTTGGATGACCCGCAGTGACTCGCCCATGGACAGGCTTCCGGAGGCCTCTGCGCAGGTGATGGTGTTGCTTGGCCCCCGCGAATCATGGACGATGGTCACATGGCAGGCCAGCATGTTGGGCAGGTATTTGAGCAGCCACAGCGGGGTGAGGCTCTGCATGCCCTCGCGGCCCCAGTGGTGGATGTCGAATTGCCCGTTGGGGGCGGATTTGTGGAGGGCGTAGGTCAGTTCATCCAATTCCGCAGCAATCAGGCTTGCGCCGATGTGGCAGGCGGTGCGCTCGGCCGCATAGGTGCGCCCGGCCGCCGCGGCGTCATCATGGGTGCCGGGGGTGATGAGGCCGGCCTGGCGTGCGGCCAAGTCGGCCGCAATCACCGCCAGTTCGATGTCGCGGGCCATCACCTTGGTGGCCTTGCGGTAGGACTTGGGCACGAAGTCCTTGATTTGCGCGGTCGGGCTGGCCGCCGCAATGCGGCAGGGGAAGCCGGATGCGTCAAAGGCGGTGATGGGGCCGATGGAAGACCGTCCGGCCATCAGCCCTTGCCAGTGCTCATCGAGCCCTGTGCCAAGGCCGCTGACCAGACCAATCCCGGTAATGGAAACGCGTCGCTTCATAAGTGCGTGGATTCTAACGGCATGAAAGGAGGGCACGGCATCGCTTTCCAGGACGCCCCGCGGCGAATGTTCGCATTTTGATTGGAATTTGGTTTGACCTCCAATCCTCATCAATTCCAGTTACCCTACCACCTCTTCTTTCCACCGTTTATCCCAAAATTGATGCCTGTATCCAATTCAGCTCAGACGGCCGTTACCAGCAAGCCCTCCCTTGAGCGCTTGCTGGCGGTTTACCGCGCCATGCGGGTCGCCCAAGAGGTGGACAAGGTGGAGAGCGAACTGGCCAAGGCCGGCGACGCTTTTTTTCAGCTCAATGCCACCGGCCATGAGACGACGGCCATCCTGGAATTGTTCCTGAAAAAGCAGGATTGGGTGCATGCGCATTACCGCAGCAAGGCGCTTTTGGTGGCCCGCGGACTGCCGCTCAAGGGCTGGTTTGATTCCTTTTTGTCCAATGCCGAGTCTTATTCCCAAGGGCGGCAGATGGCCGAGTTTTACGCCAGCCGCGAACTGCGCATCCCCAGTTCGGTGATTCCGGTGGGCAACAACGCCACCCAGTCCATCGGCATCGCGCAGGAAATGCGCCGCCAAGGTGAAAAAGACACGCTGGTGGTGTGCGGTTTGGGCGACGGTTCGGCCGCCCAAGGCGAGGCGTTGGAAGCCTTTGCCGAAGCCGCCCGCGAAAAATTGCCCTTGCTCTTTTGGATTGAAGACAATGGCATGGCCATTTCGACCTCCACCCGGGGCAAATCGGTGTTTGATGTGGGGGGGGAGGCCTCTTCCATCCTGGGTTTGCCCATTGAGCGTTTTGATGGCCGTGATCCGTGGCATGAATTGCCGCGTTTGGGGGCTTTGGTGGCGCGCGTGCGCGCCGGCGAGCCGATGGTGGCCATTTTGCGCGTCGAGCGCCTGTGCAGCCATTCGAGCAGCGATGATGAGCGCGTTTACCGTTCCGAGGAACTGCGCGCGCAACTGGCCAAACAGGGCGCCGGCATGGCGAACTACCGGGCCTCGCTCGTCAAGGAAGCCGGCATTGCCGCGGCGGATTTGGACGCGATGGATGCCCAAATCGTTGTCGATGTGCGCGCCGCCGCCGAGGCCGCCCGCCGCATCGGCGACCCCGCGCCCAACCACGATTGCAAGGCGCCGCTGCCGGCCGCCGTGGCGCCCGGCACCTGCAAGGAATACTTGGGCGCCGAGCCTGGCGAGAGCGGCCTCACCATGCTTGAGGCGATGAAGGAGGTGCTGCGCCACCGCCTGGCCACCGATCCGCGCGTGACCATGACCGGCGAAGACATCGAGGATCCCAAGGGCGATGTGTTCGGCGTCACCAAGAGCCTTTCCACGCAATTCCCGGGCCGGGTGGTGAACTCCGCCCTGGCCGAATGCACCATCATAGGCTCCTGCATCGGCCGGGCGATGACCGGCGGCCGCCCCGTGGGCTTCATCCAGTTCGCCGACTTTTTGCCAACCGGCATCGGCCAGGTGATGAGCGAAATGGGCAGTTTGTGGTGGCGCACCGGCGGCCAGTTTGAGTGTCCGATGATCCTCATGATCACCTGCGGCGGCTACCGCCCGGGCTTGGGCCCTTTCCACGCGCAGACGATGGATGGCTACCTGACCCACATCCCCGGCGTGGATGTGATGATGCCCAGCTGCGCCTCCGATGCCGCCGCCATGCTCAATGCGGCTTTTGAGAGCGGCCGGCCGACGGTGTTCCTCTACCCCAAGGCGCTGCTCAACGACCGCACCGCCTACAAGGTGACCAGTCCGGATGCCGCCAAGCACCTGTGCGCGGTGGGCGCCGCGCGCACGCTGACCGCCGGCAAGGACCTGACCATCGTTTCTTGGGGCAGCACCGTTTCCCTTGCCTTGGGCGCGGCCGAGCGCCTGGCCAAGGAACAGGTGGGGGTGGAGGTCATCGACCTGCGCACCCTGTCGCCATGGGACAAGCAGGCCGTCATCAAAAGCGTCAAAAAGACCGGCAAATTGATGGTGGTGCACGAGGACAACCACACCGGCGGCTTCGGCGCCGAGGTGGCCGCCACCGTGGCCGAGGCATTGCCGGGCACCATCGTCCGCCGCGTGACCCGCCCGGACACCTGGGTGCCGTTCAACTTTCCCAACCAGCTCGAAGTGCTGCCCTCCTTCCGCCGCGTGCTGCGCGAATCCTGCGAAATGTTGGGGCTTGACGTGGCCTGGCCGGCGGAGGTTTCCACCGACAGCAACGCCGGCGAGACCGAGACCATGACCGCCCAGGGGTCGAGCCCGGCCGACGACGCGGTGACGGTGGTGCGCTGGCTGATCAAGCCCGGCGAAACCATCAAGGCCGGCCAGCACATCGCCGACATGGAGGCCGACAAGGCCACCTTTGAACTGGTCGCGCCGCATGCCGGGGTGGTGGACGCCATCCTGCTTGAAACCGACAACAAGGTGCCGGTGGGCACGCCCATTTTGCGCATCCGCAAGGCGGTGGACGGCCACGCCTCCGGTGCGGTGGTGCGCCGCCCGACCCGCGAGGACTGGGGCCGCCCGGTCATCACCAAGAAACCGGGCACGGCGCTCATGGTTTCCGCCGCCGCCAAGGTGCAGGTGTACCTGTCCGGCATCCAGTATGCCGAAGGCCGCATGCAACTGACCAACAGCATGCTTGAGCAGCGCTTCCCCGGCAAGCACGGCGAGGACATCGTCAAACTGACCGGCATCCGCTCGCGCCCGATGCTGGCGCCCGACCAGACCGTGCTGTCCATCGGCGTGGATGCCGCCAAGAAGGCCCTGAAGGCCCAGGGCCTGACCGTCAAGGACCTGACCGGCATCGTCTGCCACACCACCACGCCGCCTTTCAACACGCCCTCGATGGCCTGCATGATTCTGCGCGAGCTGGATCCGGCCGGCGAGTGCGAAATGATGGTGCACGACTGCAACGCCGCCTGCTCCGGCTGGCTGTATGCGCTCGACATGGCCTGGCACACCATCACCCACCAGCCGAGCAAGGTGGTGCTGGTGGTGACCACCGAGGCGCTGTCACTGGTTGTGGACCCGGCCGACTACGACACCGCCATTTTGTTCGGCGACGCCGCCACCGCCACCATCGTGCGCGGCACCACCAACGGCGTGTTCCACAACCACGGTCCGCACATGACCCTCAACCGCCCGGTGCTCTCCGGCAAGGCCGACGCCACCAACGCGCTGACGGTCGGCTTCCGCGGCCAGGGCCATGTGCACATGGACGGCAAGAAGGTGTTTGCCGAAGCCACAAGAGCCATGACCAAGATGACCAAGCAGGCCTTCGCCGAATCCGGCCTCAGTCTGGATCAACTGGACTGGCTGGTGCCCCACCAAGCCAACCAGCGCATCATGGAAGCCGTGCGCAACCGCCTGGGGGTGCCGCTGGAGAAGGTCATCGACATGACCGCCATCCATGGCAACACCAGCAGCAGCAGCATCCCGATTTCGATCGCCAAGAGCCAGGCCAAGTTCAAGAGCGGCCAGAAAATGGGCGTCTGCGCGTTTGGCGGCGGGTTCACCTTCGGGGCGGCGGTGTTGGAGGTGGTGTGAGAAGCCCCCTCGCCCTCATCGGCATGTCCGGCGTCGGCAAAAGCCACTGGTCGCGCCTGCTCGCGGAAGCCGGCTGGTCGCACCTCGACTGCGATGCCCGCATTGCGCAGCGGCTGGGCGAGATCGTCAGCCCCAACCCCGGCGAATCCCCCGTGCATGCACTCGGCCGCTGGATGGGCATGCCGTGGTCGGCGGGCTACGCCGTGGCGGTCAAAGAGTATCTGCGGCTGGAAGAAGAAGTGACGGCGGCCGCCCTCGACGAGGCGCTTGCCAAAGCCGATGGCAACACCGTTCTCGACACCACCGGCAGCGTCATCTACCTGTCGCCGGCCTTGCTGGCCAAACTCCACGCCTCCTGCCGCGTGGTTTACCTGGCTCTGCCGGATGACGCCATCGATGCCATGCTCTTGCGCTTCCTCAAGGAACCCAAACCTCTGGTGTGGGGCGATGCCTGGGCCCCCAAGGCGGGGGAAAAACCGGATGACGCCCTGCCGCGCTGCTACGCCGATTTGCTGGCCGGACGCGCCGCGCGCTACGAGAAGCTGGCCCATGTGATGCTGGACGGGCGGGCACTGGAGGAAGACGAGATTTCGCTGGCGGATTTCCTGCGGCAGGCTGGCGTTTGACCGTCTGCCACGCGTGCGGTCAAGTTTGCCGTTCTTTCCGCACGATGATCTTGCGCAGCACCGCCGCCAGCGTTTCATGGTCGGCGAGGAATTTTTCCGGCGGGCGCCAGTAAACTGTGGCCGCATCCACCACGGTCATGCGGCCGGGTGCGCCGTCGAACAGGGCCTGCGCCTTGGGCAGGGCGCCTGCTTCCAGGGCGAACACCAAATCGGGCTTTTGCAGGGTGATCTTGGCGATGCCAAAGCCGGCGGCCGACAGGCGCAATTCGGCGGCGGCCACGAAGGTCTTGGCCTCCTTGGGCTCGGCGCCCCAGGCCTCGCGCAACTCCTTCAGGGTGGCATCGAGTTCGGC
>CANIYR010000070.1 GCA_947471825.1 Phycisphaeraceae bacterium
CATCCACTGAATGATTTTGCTGATGTTCATGGTGTTTGTTCCTTATTTGATTTTGTCCGCAGCATTGGGAACGCGGCTTTTCTTTTGATTGCCCTCCGCCAGCAAAACCTTGCGGGCGTCTTCGGGCCCCAGCAACACAAACTCCCATGTCAAACGGAAGTCATGGGTTTGGCCGTCCCCAACCACGGGGCGTTCCCTCAGCAGATCCGACAACGGGATTTGCGTCATGCCGGTTTTTCCGGGGGCCGCAGGAACAATCGAAGCGGCGGCATCCTTCGCCTGCGAAGTCTCGGAGTAAAACAGTGTGTTCAGGTCGAATCCAATGAGATACGGGCGATCGGGGTACTTCTGCGCCATCTCCCTGTCGTGCTGCGATTTCAAGTTTGGAGGCACATTCGAATCATCGGCATTTTGTTGCTGATACGCTTTCCAATCCTTAAGTTTGCCTGCCAGGCGGGCCTGCTCATCCCCCAGCCACTTGGCAATCGTGTCTTTGATCAAAGCGGATGCCTGGCTGGATTCCAAGTAGGAATAGCCTTGGATCGTCACGACGATTTTTGACGGTTTGTAGGCCCCGGGGTTGGCGAAAGGGGGATTGGCCTGCGACAATCCGAACGATCCTGCCACATCCGTTGGCGCGGTGCCCGCCACGGGCTGCGGCGGAACATAGGCCAGGTCAATTTTACGCACATACAGCCGATTGATCTGCCCAGGGGGCAGTGCCATGATGGCAACGGAATCCGGTTCGTTGGAAACCAAGATGTCCGCGGGCTTGATCGTGGCCAGGGCAGCCCCGATGTCTTCCATGATTCTTGGATACAAGTCGCGGTAAGTTTTTGTGCGAATCAGAGTTTCACTCATGGCGCGGGGATCTTCGTCGACGATTTTCTTCATGTCGTCAACATAACCCTGCGCCTCGATGATTTGCTTGTCCAATGCCCTGTCCTTGGACACATTGATCACGTCGCTTTCGGCCCTGAACCATGACATGCCCGTGATGGCGGCGCTGGCCGCCATGACTCCGGCCATCCCGGCAAACCACCACTTCTTCCCACCCCACAACCGCTCAAGCATCAGTTGGCGGGGCAGCAGATTGGCCTGCACGCGGCCAATGTCCAACCCCTGCAAGGCCAACCCGTAGGCGGTTGCCATTTCCATGGAATACTGGACCAACTTGGAACCGTGGCGGCCGCTGATTTCCAAGCGTTGGAACTGTTCCAGCCGCTGTATCTCCGCGGGCAGACCCTGCGACAGGGACTTGGTCAAATTCGGCAGCTTGAAAGTCGCCCCCACGCCGATGATGCGCTTAATTTCCGATCCGCGGTTGAGTTGCTGGTAGTAAGTGATGGATCGGCTTATTTCCTGAGCCAAATCAAGCACAACACCCCGCATGGCCTGCAGCATCTGTTTGCCCATCTTGCTGGTCGACAATTCAACCTTTTCCTCCTCCGCGCGGGAGTAGCTGATTTTCAGCTGCTTGACAAGCGCCTCCGTCAAATGGTGGCCGCCAATGGGGAATGTGCGCACCCAAGGGATGTTGTCTTCAACAATGATGACGTCCGTGGACATCGTGCCGATATCAATGTATGCCGTGCATTGGGGAGACTCCGCCAATTTCTCATCGAATGAAAACGCATTGAAAACCGCCAAAGGGGACAGGGTCAAGGCCTCGAGACGGATGTCGGACGCATTGATGTTGCCCATGAACTCGATCATCCGGTCCTTGGCCACCGCAAAGACGCCGACTTTCACGTCCGGCATGTCGGCCTGACGAAACACCTGGTAATCCCACTCCGCCTGTTCGATCGAAAAAGGGATCTGCTGCGCAGCCTCGAATTTGATGATTTCCGGAATGCGCTTGGGCTCCACAGGCGGCAACGTGGCAAACCGCACCACACCCAAGGCGCCGGCCAGCGATGCCACCACGGTTGAATTCTCGAACTCATTGCGGGACAGCAGTTCCTGCAATGCCAGACGGATGGATTCATTGCCATCCACATCGGGCGTTGACAGAATCTGCTTGTAGGGAATGACCGCATAGTTCTCAACATCAACACCCGTCTCGCTGGCGACCAGCTTGATGGCCTTGATGCCTGATGCACCGATCTCTATGCCCCATGAAGATTTCTGTTTGCTCATGCCTTCTCCCGAATTGGTTTGAACCGGAAACGAATCGGCATTAGAACCACCACCGGGCAAAAGTCAAGGATTTTTCGCATAAAAAAATCACCTTTCGATCCCTCCAAAACGGTCCGCAACTTTTTCAAGGTGAACCTGTTTTCGTTTTCCCCGCGCTCCCTGATGGGCACTTGACGCGGGAACGAATCACAGGTAATCTACACGGTTCCTCTCTCCGCCCAGCAAGGTGGATATTCCCGTCCCTGTTGATTCATTTCCCCGCAAGGATTAGTCATGCTCCCCTGCCAACGCAAAACACGTTCCCAGTCCCGCCAAGGCCGCAGCCATCAGGCTCTTGTTGCCAAAAACACCCTGACCTGCCCTGGTTGCGGCGAAGCCAAGCTTCCCCACTGCGCATGCAAGGCTTGCGGCTATGTCCGCCCGGGCCTTAAGGTTGGCGCACAAGCCCAAGCCTGAACACGCGGGCGTTTTTCACAACCGTCAGGCAACCGGCGACACGGCGGGTGGGCGCATTGCAACCCAATGCCCACGCAATGGTTTCTGGCCTGCGGTTTTTGTTTATAACAAGCTTACCCAAGCCCAGAGGTTTTGATGCGTATCGCCGTAGACATCATGGGTGGTGACAATGCACCCGACGCCATCATGGCGGGCTGTATCATGGCCCGTGACCTGCTTGGGCCCGACGACCGGCTGGTTTTGGTGGGCGATGCGTGCATCATCCGCGAAACCCTCGCCGAAAGCCGTCTGCTGGACGACCCCCGGTACGAAATCTTCCCGACCACGGAAATCATCGGCATGGGGGATTCCCCCATCGAAGCCATCAAGGCCAAGCCCGACAGCAACATCGTCAAATGGGGCTGGCTGGGCGGCCGCCGGGCCGGCGACCTGCACTGCGGCATCATCATTTCCGCCGGCAACACCGGTGCTTGCGTCGCTTCCGCCCAGATGGCCATGCGCCGCCTGCCGGGCGTCCACCGCCCCGGCATCTGCGTCACCATCCCGTCCTTTTTCGGGCCGGTGGTGGTTTCTGATGTCGGCGCCAACCCCGAGCCGCGCCCCAGCCACCTTCACCAATACGGCCACATGGCGGCCATTTGGGCCGAAAAGGTCCTCGGCAAGGAAAAACCCAAGGTGGCGGTGCTTTCCATAGGCAGCGAAGAAGGCAAGGGCAACACCCTGGCCCGCGGCGCCGCCGAGTTTTTCAAAAAGGACCCGACCGTCAACTACATCGGCTACATCGAAGGCCGCGACATTTTCAACGGCGTGGCCGATGTGGTCATCACGGAAGGCTTCACCGGCAATGTGGTGCTGAAATTGGCCGAAGGTTTGTCCAAGGGCATTTTTGAAACCATCGCCCACGAGGCTTTCGAAGTGGATCCCGAACTGGCCATCAAACTGCAACCGGTGGTTGAGCGCATCCACAAAAAACACGACTACCACGAATACGGCGGCGCCCCCCTGCTTGGCACCAACGGCATCTGCATCATTTGCCATGGCTCCTCAAAAGCCATCACCATCCGCAATGCCATCCGCAACGCCATGGGCTTTGAAAAGCTGGGCATCAACCAAGCCATCGCGGAACGCCTGACCGAAGCCTCCAAGCATGTCAAAGGCCTGCACAATGATTCCGGGGAAGATGCGTGATGCCGCTGCCTCGTTTGGGTGGAATCCGCATCGCAGGCACCGGCATGGCATTGCCAAGCCGCCAAGTATCCAATGCCGACATCGCCCAAACGGTGGACACCACCGCCGAATGGATCGAGCAGCGCACCGGCATCAAAAGCCGCTTCATTTCGCCCGCCGGCCAGACCACCCGTGAACTGGCCGTGGCCGCCGCGCGCCAGGCTTTGGCCAACGCGGGGATGACCCCCTCCGAGCTGGATTTGGTCATCGTGGCCACCATGACGCCGGACATGGCCTGCCCCTCGACCGCCGCCTTGGTGGTGGCGGAATTGGGCGCCGTGCCGGCCGGGGCTTTGGATATTTCCGTGGCCTGTTCAGGCTTTGTGTATGGCATGAATCATGCCGCCGCCCTGATTGCCAGCGGTTTCTACAAGACCATCCTGGTCATCGGCGCGGAAACGATGAGCCGCATCACCAACTTCGAGGACCGCCGCACCTGCATTTTGTTCGGCGACGCCGCCAGTTGCGTGATCCTGACGTCCAAGGGCGCCGTGCCGGGCCAGGGCTGCCTGCACCAGAGCATGAATTCCGACGGCCGTGCCTGGCAGGAACTCTACCTGCCCACCTGCGATGCCCATCTGCCGGCCGGCCCCAACAGCACATTCAACGGCAAACTGGGCACCCTGCAGATGAACGGGCAGGAAGTCTTCAAATTCGCGGTGACCACCACCCAGAAAGCCATTGAGGAAGCCCTGGCTGCCTCGGGCGTCAACGTCTCGGAGCTGGCCATGATCGTGCCGCACCAATCCAATTTCCGCATCTTGGATTTGATCCGAACCCGGTTGGAGTTGAAACCCGAGCAAGTCTATGTCAACATCGACCGCTACGGCAACACCTCGGCGGCCAGCGTCGGCCTGTGCCTGCATGAATTGATGGAAACCAAGCGGCTCAAGCAGGGTGATCTGGTGCTGTTCGCGGCGATCGGCGGCGGCATGGCCTGGACGACGAGTTTGTGGCGGCTGTGAGTGGCGGCTGCCCACGGACCTGCGAATGCCGCATGCAAATGAAAAACCCCGGTTTGACCCGGGGTTTTCAGTTTCCCTTTCAGGAAGGAAACTTTTTCCAGTGCCCGCGACAGGAATCGAACCTGTACTCCGGTGAAGGAACCGCCACCTGAAGACGGCGCGTCTGCCAGTTCCGCCACGCGGGCTTGGGGCGGACATTATGCACGGAAAAAAGAAAGAATGCAAACGGCTTTCCATGGCTTGTTTTTGTGGAAAGGCGGCGATGGGCAAGACTGGGTGAGCCTCATCCGCGCAGCGTCGCCAGCCGTTGCCATTGCTTCTCAAACCCCGCGGCACCCAGGCCCATTCCGCTGAGCATGGCTTCCACCGCGCTTGCCCACGCCGGCGTCTGTGGCGCTTGCGCGCGAGCCGGAGCGTCGCCGGGCAAGTGCGGCCAGACTTTGGCTTGCGCCACCAGCGCATCGAGCAGTTTCAAATAGTTGCGCAAGGAGAGCCGCGCCAAGAGGCCCTTGTGCGCGGCCGGACCGGCCATGACCGGGCTGTCTTCGCGCAGAGCCAAGAGCCAGAACGCTTGAGGCCTGGCGCCCGGTGCGGCCTCCGGCGGATTGCCGGGCGACGACACCTTCCATTCCAAGATTGAAAAAGACCGCTTCACCCAATCCGCCATCCTCCCGGACAAACGGTTCCACTACCGCCACCTGGCCCTCGACCACGCCTGGGCCGCCTGCGCCCTGATGGATGACGACGACCGCCGCCGCTGGTTACCGCCCAACCCGCCGGGAGAGGCGCAGCCGGCGATCACCAAACAGCCCCCCACCCAAGCCCAAGTCTGGCGGGCACGGGTCAAGGGGCACACCTGGCTTTTGATGGAGGGTGGGGCAGGGATGGCCGAGGTGTTGGCGATGGGTGTTTGGTGGCGGAGGAACAGGTGGATTAAAACACAATAAAAATTACTTGATTTGAGCCGTTTTTGAGGCCTCGCGCAAAGGCTTTCGCAAAGCCTGCACCCAAGGCATTTGGCGGTGAAAAACCCGGCGCCGAAGGGCGCCGGGTTTCGATTGCTTTGTGTCAATCCCCACGCCTGACTCCGCCGCATCCACTTCGCTCACGCCCCCAACCGCGCCACCTTCCCCGCCATCCTCACCTTCCCCCCCGCCCACGCCGCTATCGCCGCCGGGTAAGCCTCGCACTCTTCCTTGAACACCCGCGCAGCCAAGGTGTCGCCGGTGTCATCGGGCAGCACCGGGCAACTGCGCTGGACCAGAATCGGGCCGGTGTCGTAGGTGTTGTCGGCGAAATGCACCGTGCAGCCGGAAAGCTTGGCGCCGTGGGCGATGACGGCCTCGTGCACATGGTGGCCGTGCATGCCGTGGCCGCCAAAGGCCGGCAGGAGCGCCGGGTGGATGTTCATGACGCGGCCAAGCCAGGCGTCGGGGATGCGCAGCAGGCTCAGGAAGCCGCACATGCACACCAGATCCGCGCCGGAGGCTTCCACCGCCGCGAACACCGCATCGGAAAAAGCTTCGGTGGAGGCGAAATCCTTGCGGCGGATGACCGGGCATGGCACGCCGAGTTTGGCGGCGCGCTGGATGCCGAACGCCTTGTCATTGCTGGCCACCGCCAGCGCCACCTCGGCATGCAGAAGGCCGGCCGCAATGCGTTCGGCGATGTTTTGCAGGGTGGTGCCGCCGCCGGAAAGCAGGCAGGCCAGACGGACGGGGCGGCTCAAGGGGGCGGCGGGGATGGCGTTTTGCAGCATGGGGCCCGTACGATAACGGCGACGCCGGGGTTGCGCGGCTGGTGCGGAGCGCCGGGGCCCAAGCCGCATCAAAAAACAAAATCCCCCTTTGGACAAAGGGGGATTGGGATTGAATCGCAGGTTTTGGATTATTGCTGGGGCTGCGGCGGCGGACCACCCGCCGGAGGACGGCCTTGGCCACCGCCAGGGGGACGGCCCTGGCCACCACCTGGCGGCCGGCCGCGTCCACCGCCTTGGCCGCCGGGGCCGCCCTGGCCACCACCTTGACCGCCTTGGCCACCGCCAGCCTGACCGCCCGGCCCGCCACCTTGGCCGCCCGCACCACCGCCTTGGCCGCGACCGCCGCCCGGGCCCTTGCGGGCAAACGTCGGATCGGGGGTGCCATGGTACGAACGGGAAATGAAGGGGAAGGATTCCGTCACCACGTAGTAGTAGGTGCCCTCGGGGAATTCCGGGGTCACGCCCTCGCGGCCGTTGCACTCGTCCAAGTCACCGGCACCCTTCACGAAATCAAAATCCTGGGTGTAGGTGCCGTCATAAGCGCCGGGAGGGCCACCCTCGGGGCGGTTGCCCTTCTTCAATTGATACGACGGCTTCATTTTCTTGAGCGCGCTTTTCGGATCCTTGGCATCGGTGTGGGCATACGGGCCGTAAATGGGGTAGCCATCGGCGGCCCAGCCGATCAGTTTCATTTTCTCAGGGGCTTCTGCGACATCGCCGGACAGGGCGGTGGCCAGGCCGTGGTAGTGGTAGGCGCCGGTGGGCTGCACATGGGCCTGCTGCTTGTCCAAGCCCAGAAGCACAGACTTGCCCTGCACGATGGCCTCGATGTGCCAGCCGGTGGTGCGGTCGTTCTTCCACCACTCGGCGGTGCCGGGGTCGAACACCACGCCGTTCAAAGCGATGCCGAAGGGCTGCATTTTCATCGTCACCGGCGTCTCGGCCGCCTTGGGATGCACCGGCACGCTGTAGGTGTATTTCTGCGCGCTGATGGCGTTGGGATTGCCGCGGCTGGGGAACTGACCGGTTTCATGGTTGGGCAGGCCGTTGGAGGTGATGATGCGGGCATTGCCCTTCACTTCAATCTTGACTTCGGCCTTGGGCAGGGCGGCCGCATCCACCGAGCCGTGGGCGCGGATGGCGGCGGCAATGATGTCGTTGCTGTCATCATGGCCGGCATGGGCAAGGGCCGGGGCGGCGGACAGGGCCATCAGGGCCACGGCGGAAGTAATGCGTAAGATCATGCGATTCCTTGGGTGTGGAGAAAAAAAAAGAATTAAAAACAAAGCGGCACAACGCACCTTGGCGGGGGTTTATTGCAAGCCATACAATTCATTCCTGTTCGGGCGGTTGCAATCCTTCTTCGGGACCCCTCATGCGCCAGCCACACGTCCTTGTCTCCGCGTTCTTGTCCAGCCTCGGCCTGATACCGGGATGCTCCGCGCCCACCCCGGCCACATCCCCGGCCCCGCCCATCCAGACGGCCATCCCCCAGACCGGGACATCCGTGCGGGTGGGCGGGGATTTGTCCGCCGCCATCTCCGGAACAGACGGCGACTACCGGGCCGGGCCGTGCACGATCGACACGCCGCTGCCGGCCGGCTATCCGGCCCCCACCCCGCCGGGTGCCATCGACCTCAAGAGTTATCCGCACGCGCGCCGCGCCGAAGTCTCGGGTAGGGGAACGCCGGACAAGGGCATGAATGCGGCATTCTGGCCGCTGTTCAACCACATCAAGTCGAAAAAAATCAGCATGACCTCGCCGGTTGAAATGGATTACCGCGGCATGGCCGCCGGCGACAAACCTGTGCCCTCCGCATGGACCATGGCCTTCCTTTACCGCAACCCGGACATGAACCAGGTCGGGCAGGACGGCCAGGTCCTGGTGCACGATGCGCAGGCGCTGACCGTTGTCTCCATCGGCTTGCGCGGCGACTATGGCATGGCCTTGGTGGGGCGCGGCATGAAGGATGTGCAGGCCTGGCTGGACGGCCACCCCGAATGGGAACCGGCCGGCGATTGGCGCAGCCTTTACTACAACGGCCCCGCGCTCATGTACTGGAACAAATGGGCCGAGGTGCAACTGCCGGTGCGTCCGTCGGCGCGTTGATGCCGCATGCCCGGCCGCCCGGCCGGCGCTACGATTCCACCGTGCCCCTTCCCGCGCAAACCACCCGCCTGGCCCCCTCGCCCACCGGCTCCCTGCACC
>CANIYR010000071.1 GCA_947471825.1 Phycisphaeraceae bacterium
GCGGAGGAGAACCAGGTGTCGAGGACGTCGGGGTCTTGGGTGAAGCCGGCGGATTCGAGTTTCTTGATCAATTCAACATCGTTGTCATTCCGGACGCAGACAAACAAGCGCTCACCTTCCTGTTTCCAGTCGGCACGTTCATCTGCCTCTGCTTGCATGATTACAGCCATGAAAGTCGCTTGGATATCCGTCGTCGCATGCCACACCGGCACCCGATGCCCCCACCAAAGCTGCCGCGAAATGCACCAATCCCGAATATTCTCATGCCACCCCTGGAAGTTCTTGGCATACCGATCCGGGAAGAAACGCAATTGCGCCCCGCCCGCTTCGTTTTCGACTTCCTTTTCAAAGCCGAGGAAATGCAGGGTGTCCACCACCTCGTGGTCGGCTTGATCCTTCACCTGAATCAAAGCATGCTGCAATTCGCCGTCATTGGCGACATTCGTGATCGTGGCGCGCCCTTGGGCCTTGTAGCGGGCCAAGGCTTCGAGATGGGTACGTAGGCGCTCGTCGGTGTTGTTGTCCACGATGGCGTGGTTTTTGAACACCCACACCGGGGCGACCTGGCTGTGGGCAAAGGCGTCGCCTTCCTTCCAAACACACTTCGTCCCCTCGCTCCGCTGCTCCTTCGCCATCGCCCGCAGCGCCGCCCCGGCCAGCCGCTCATCAGTCACCTTCACATACCACTGGTCCGAGAGATACGGCTCCACCGGCACATGGCTGCGGTAGGAGTGGCCAACGGCATGGCGGTAGGGGGCGATGCCGTCCTTGCCATAGCGACCGTCGAGCAGGTTGGCGGCGCGGAAGTGGCGGATGATCGCCTTGCGCGCTTCTTCCCGCGAGAGTCCCAAGTACGCCTTCAAGTCCGCGTTGTCGGCCTGCTTGGGTTCGATCGCTTTCCAGCCAAAATCCAGCGAAATGCTCGCATCAGGCGCCATCACATTGATCATGGCCAGGCCGTACTTCTGCCCCAACGCATAGTCGTTGGGGTCATGCGCCGGCGTCACCTTGAGAAAGCCGCTGCTCATCTTCGCTTTTGCGTCCGAAGAATTGGCATCCGGGATCACCACATACTCGTCGGCAATGATCGGAATCACCCGGCCCGTGATCGGCAGTTTCACAAACTTGCCGCCAAAGGCACTGTTCACCGGATCCTTCGGATTCACCGCCACCGCCGTGTCGCCCAGCATGGTTTCCGGCCGCGTGGTCGCCACCGTGATGGTTTCGCCGGTTTCTTGTCCTTGCGCATCGCACACCGGATACTTCAGGTAAAAGAACGAACCGTCGATCGTTTCCATTTCCACTTCGTCGTCGGCGAGGGCCGTTTGCGAAACCGGATCCCAGTTCACAAGGCGCTTGCCACGGTAGATCAGTCCGTCCTTGAACAATTGGAAGAATGCCTCGCGCACCGCTTTGGCGCACATCGGGTCCATGGTGAAGCGCTGGCGTTCCCAGTCGCATGAGCAGCCCATGGTTTTCAACTGGTCGGTGATGGTCTTTTCGTATTCGTCTTTCCAGGCGCCGACTTTTTCCAGGAACTGGCCGCGGCCGTCACCGCCCTCAAGCTCGATCTTCTTGTAATCCTTGAGCGCCGGCTTGCCTTCGGCCTGCAGCCGCTTGTCCACGATGGTTTGGGTTGCTATGCCGGCGTGGTCGGTGCCGGGCATCCAGCAGGTGGCCTTGCCCTGCATGCGGGCGCGGCGGGCCAGGATGTCCTGCAGGGTGTTGTTGAGCGCGTGCCCGAGGTGCAGGGCGGCGGTCACATTGGGCGGCGGGATGACGATGGAATAGCCCGGACGGCCGTCGGAGGCATCGGCGTGGAAGGCATGGGCCGATTCCCAGCGGGCCAGGATTTGCGGTTCGGTCTGGGTCGGGTCGTAGGCGGGGGGGAGGTCGGCCATGGGGATTTTCGGCGGGTGTCCAAGCAAAGGGATAAGCCGCCGATTTTACATGAAAACAAGCCCGGGATAGGTCTTCTGGCCGCATCCCGGGCTTGTTTGGCAGGTGTTTTTGCTTGGCCGGCTACTTGGCGATGGCCACCAGCATCATGAGCACGGCCAACCCCCAGCCAACCACTGTCCACCAGAACAGTTTCTGCCGGTGCAGCGGCTTGGGTTGCATGGCTTGGGCCTTGAAAAAAGCGGCGGCTTCTTCTTCAATGGTCGGGGGGGCGGCCTTGGGCGGAGCCACCATGCCTTCGGGCGCGTCAATGGCGGCGATGGACTCGATGCTGAAGCCGCGGCGGGCGATGGTGGGCGCCCCGCCATTCTGAACGGCCTTGAGGTCGGCCACCAAGTCTTCCGCGCTGGCATAGCGTGCGGACGGGCTTTTGGCCATGCATACTTCAATGATGTCCGAGAGTCCGGTTGAAATATTGGGATTGGCCTTGTGGGGAGATTCCACCTCCTGATTGAGGTGCTTCTGGATCATTTCCACCGCGGTGGAGGCGGGGAACGGCACATGGCCGATCACCATGTGATAAATCGTGGCGCCGAAGGAATAAATGTCCGCCCGGCTGTCGAGCACCACATCCGGCTTGGCCTGCTCGGGTGCCAGGTAGGCGGGGGTGCCGTAGATTTTGCCTTTCTCTTCCTCGCCCGGACCGGAGTTCAGCATAGCCAGGCCCATATCCGCCAGTTTGGGCACACCGCGGCTGGTGAGCATGATGTTTTTGGGCTTCACGTCGCGGTGGATAAGGCCCATATGGTGGGCATGGGCCAATGCGTCGGCGATCAGGATGGCTATTTTGAGGACTTCCTGTTCGGTGTAAACGCCATGCTGGTTGATGACATCATGCACCGTGGTGCCGTCGATGTATTCCATCACAAAAAAATGCTGGTTGCCGGCAATCCCCTCGTCATAAGCCTGCACGATGTTGGGGTGGTTCAACTTGGCGGCGATTTTGCCTTCCGCGGCGAACCTTCTCACAAATTCCAAGTCTTCGCTGTATTTCTGCGGCAGGACCTTGATGGCCACCACGCGATCCAGACTCTGCTGGCGGCCCTTGAAAACCGAGGCCATGGCGCCGGCGCCAAGAAAACCCATGATCTCATAGCCCGGGATGCGCAGGTTCTGGCCTTGGCGCGACTGGACATCTGCGCGCAGGGTTTCGTAATCCTGCTTTTTGAGTGTTCCTTCGGCCAGCAGGATTTGGATCGCATTGCCCTTGGGCATTGTCTTGGCCTTGGCCATGGCGGCGGTCATGGCCTCGGCGGTGATGTACTTGCGGGAAATCAGCAACTCGGAAAGGGCATCCATTTTCTGGGGTTCCGCCGCAGGCGGCGAACCGGCCGTTACGGAAGGCGGTTGCACAGCATTGTTCCTGTCTGCTGCGGCCTCCAAGGACGGGTCTGGCCCGGCATCCGGCATGCTTGCCGGCATGTTTTTCAGAGGTTCGGCGGATGCGCTGGGGTTGGCGGGAGTGTCGGACATGGGTTTTCTAAATGCGGGAAGTAACAATCCAATGGGATTCATGAATGCCCAATAAAAACAGGATGGCATCCAATGGCAGGCAATTTATCCGAAATTGAGACGCTGTTTGAACTTTGGGTTTGGCGTGATAAGCCACCCCCATCCCGGCCGACTTGATCATGGGCAGGTCATTGGCGCCGTCGCCGACCGCCAAAGTCTGGGCCATCGGCACTTGCCGGCGCTTGGCCACCTCTTCCAACTTGTTTTTCTTGAAGTCGGCATCCACGATGCGCCCGACCAAGCCGCCGGTCAGCTTGCCATCCTTCACTTCCAGTGTGTTGGAATGGAATTCATCCATCCCAAGGCGGTTAGAGATATGCTGGGCAAACACATCAAAGCCGCCGGACACCAGCACCGTGTGGATGCCGCGGGCCTTGAGGGTGCTGATCAGGGTGGGCGCGCCCTCCATCAGGCGCAACTTGCCGTTGATTTTTTCAAACACAGATTCCGGCAAGCCTTCCAGCGTTTTCACGCGATAGCGCAGGGCGGTGGCGAAATCCATGTTGCCCTGCATGGCCAATTCGGTGATTTCCGCCACTTTTTCACGCACACCGGCTTCGCCGGCCAGTTCGTCAATGCATTCATGGGGGATCAGGGTGGAATCCATGTCAAAACAGGCGATCTTGATGTCGCGCAGGAATTCATCGGCGGAGCACCAGTTGAGATCGGCCTGCATCTTGCCGGAGAGTTCCAAGAGCGCGGGGTTCATCGCCTCGGGGTGTTGTGGCGCGCCTTCAAAGGCGAGCACGGCGCAATCGCGGATACCGGGCGAAACGGCCAATGAGGAAATCTTCGCCAACTGCAAGCCCTGCGGCTCCATGGCCGCGCAAAGCGCCGCCACATGGGCATCGGCCACGCGGGGAGCGGTGATGAGAAGGATGGTGCGGGACATGCTCAGCGCTTCCTTTCCTTGAAACGCTTGACCGGCGCCGGCGGGGCCATCAAGCCCTTCAAGCCGCCGGATTGCGCAAGTTTCATCATCTGCTTCTGGTCCATGCCTGCCAAGGCGTCCATGCGGCCGCCCTGGCTCATCATGCCCATGGCCTGCGTCATCATCTTCATCATCTCGAAACTCTTGATGAGTTTGGAGACATCCTCCTGCTTGGCGCCGGCGCCCTTGGCGATTCGGCGGCGGCGCGAGTTGTCGAGCAGGTCGGGATTCTTGCGCTCTTGGGCGGTCATCGAGCGGATGATGGCTTCGGTGCGGCCGATGTCCTTCTCATCGATGTTCATGTCCTTGATCTTGGAGCCGACGCCAGGCAGCATGCCGAGAAGCGATTTCATCGAGCCCATCTTGCGCAACTTCTGCAGGTGGTCGAGGAAATCATTGAGGTTCATCTGGCCGGAGAGGATTTTGGCCTCCATCGCCTGCACCTCGGCCTCGCTCACATGTTCCTGGGCCTTTTCAACCAGCGAGACCACGTCGCCCATGCCCAAAATGCGGCCGGCGGCGCGCTGCGGGTGGAAGGTTTCCAGCGCGTCCAGTTTTTCGCCGGTGCCGACGAACACCAGCTTGCGGCCGGTCGCCTCGCGCACCGAGAGTGCCGCGCCGCCGCGGGTGTCGGAATCGAACTTGGTGAGGATGACGCCATCCAATTCCAACTGCGCGTCGAAGGCTTTGGCCGATTTCACCGCGTCCTGGCCGGTCATGGCGTCCAAGGCCAGGAAGATGTGGTGCGGGCGGGTGGCCCCGGCCACCTGCTTCAGTTCGCCCATCAGCTCGTCATTCACATGCAGACGGCCGGCGGTGTCGAGGATCAGCACGTCGGCCTTGGTCTCGCGCGCAAAGGCCAGCGCGCGGGTGGCCACGCCCACCGCAACGCCAATCGCCTGGCCGTAGGCGGCGCATTTGTCCGGCTCGCCGTAGAACGACACCTTGCCCAAGCCGTCGGGCATGGCCGCGGCCTGTTCGGCCAGGATTTGCAACTGCGTCACGGCGGCCGGGCGCTGCAAGTCCACCGCGGCCAGCACCACCTTCTTGCCCTTTTTGGCAAGATACAGCGCGAGCTTGCCGCAGGTGGTGGTCTTGCCCGAGCCTTGCAGGCCCGAGAGCATGACCACGGTGGGCCCGGGGATGATGTTCAAGATGGGCTCAGGCGCCGACGACTTGCCGGCATCGGAGGCGGCAACCGCCTCGTCGCCGCCGAGCATCCGCACCAGCTCGTCGTAAACCGCCTTGATGAATTCCTGGCCGGGTTGGACGCCGGCAGTCACTTTCATGCCGGCCGATTTCTGCGCCACCCGGGCGCAGAAGGCCTCGGCGATGTCGTAAGCCACATCGGCCTCAAGCAGGGCCAGGCGGACTTCCACCAAGGCGTCCTGGATGTTGGATTCGGAAAGTTTGTCGTTACCCGACAGGCGCCGCAGGACGCCTTCGAGTTTCTGGGAGAGGTTGGCGAACATAAGACCTTGCTGGATGGCAGGGTCAGGCTTTGATCGGGGTGGGGATGATAGCGGGGGTGAGCCAAGGCGGCTTTGGGACGTCAGGCGGTGGAACTTGCCGCTTCGCAAAGCCTGTACCTAATGCTTAAATATATTTATTACTTAATTTTAAATTGATATTAAAAATTAGGGACAGACCTTATGAAGAGGGCGGGCAAAAGGCGTGACCAGGGTTGGTGGCCTTTCCCCATTTGCCCATCAAGTAATGAAAATAGCCGGACGGCGTCCATTGACCTTATGCCGTTCCCTTTTCCGGCTGTTCCTGGCCTTTTACCCCTGATCCGCATGAAAACCACCGTCTTGCTGCTTGCCGCCCTGCTCTTGGCCGCCCCTTGCACTTTGGCCGAAGATGTGATCAAGGACGACACCTACAACATGCCGCCGGCCGTCACCGCAGCCATGGGCGTCGATGAGGCCATGACCAAGATGGAAACGGCGGTCAAGCCGGAGGTGCTGGACGCCTTCAAAAAGGCCCACCCCGCGCCGTTCTGGCTGTTCGGCGAAGACCGGCAGTTGGCGGTGAGGAACAACATCATTCCGGCGCATTGGTTTGAGGGCGGAGCCAGGCAGTTCGGCAAGTTCAGCGGGGTGGCTCGGCCGGGGGAGTTTTATGTGTTTCAGGTGGCGGTGGTGGGGGGGGAGAAGGGGGGATATTTTGATGCGGGCTATCCAGTTGCGGGTTTTGACAAGGATAAAAACGGTGTATGCTTGGATGCAGTTGTGAAATTGCCATTGCTCAAAGGGGCTGAAGCTCGCCTGATTTCGCACGACAATTGTTTTATGGTTGGAGAAGTGAAGCCTGTTTGGATTGGAATTCAAATTCCTAAAGATGCGGTTTCAGGGGCATATCAGGGAGTTGTTGAATTTTCCAATTCGATCGGGCTTGGGCTCAATAAGAAGCCCGCGCCTCAAAGTCTCGCCTTCACCCTCAAAGTCGAAGGTGCTCCCATTGCCGATTCCGGCACCGGCACTGGCGAAGCTTGGCGTTTGGCCCGCTTGAAATGGTTGGATTCCAAGATTGGCGACAGCGACACCGAAGTGACGCGGCCTTTCACGCCTATCAAGGTGGATGCTACGGCGCGCACACTCGACATTCTTGGTCGCCGCGTCACCATCGGGGAAAACGGCATTCCGGAGCAATTCACTTCATTCTTCTCGGGGAGCAACACCAAGATTCTGGCGACGGGCAAAGATGCGTTTGCCTCGGCCCCCAAACTGGAAGTGGTCGTTGGCGGCAAGGTGGTGGCGTTTGCGCCCAAGGAATTTAAGTTCACCAAGCAGACGCCGGTGGGAGTTGAGTGGGAGGCGAATAGTACGTCTGATGACTTTGGGCTGATTGTCACGGGCCACTTGGAATTTGATGGCAATTTGCAGCTCCAAATGCGTGTGACAAAAAGTGGGAAAGGGTTAACCTTGGATGATGTTCGCTTCGTGGTGCCCTGGACCAAAGACACTGCAAAATACGCCATGGGCCTCGGCCTGCAAGGCGGCAACTGCCCCGAGAAACTGGATTGGAAGTGGGATATCAAAAAGAACCAAGATTCCATTTGGATGGGCAACGCCAACATCGGCGCCATGTTCCGTTTCAAGGGCGGCAATTACCACCGTCCATTGATCAATGCTTACTACGCCTTTCAGCCGCTCGCACTGCCGGATTCTTGGGGTGGCGGCGGTATCAGGGTTGAGACAAAAGAGGATGCCAAGACACTGGTCGCTTCTTCCGGTCCCGTATTGCTCCGCTCGCTCGGAGATATGTCCAGCGGCCTCCACTTCAACCTCGACCTCCACCTAACCCCCTTCAAACCCCTCGACATCCAGAAGCATTTCACCGACCGCTACCACCACATCGGTGCCGGCTCACCCACCGAAAACCCCGCTGCGCTGAAAAAAGAAGGCGCGAACATCATCAATGTGCACCAAGGCCGCCTGTTCAACCCGTACATCAACTACCCCTACAACGACGACTCCATCGGCGGCCTGACCGACTTCATCAAGAAATCCCACGGCGAAGGCATGCGGGTCGGTGTCTATTACACCACCCGTGAACTGACGCAGAACCTGCCGGAATTTTTCGCCTTAAAGAGTCTGGACGGCGAAATCATCCTGCCGCGCAAAGAGGGTGTGAACTGGCCGGTGACCAACCGCAACGGTCCGCACCCGTGGCTCCAGCAGCATGTGGGCATAGACATCGTGCCGGCTTGGCGCGAGGGCCTGCATTACAAGGGCTACAAGAGCCAGTTGGACCTGTCGGTCATCACCACCCCCGACTCGCGCTGGAACAACTTCTACCTGGAGGGGCTGAACCTGTTGGTCAAGCAGGCCGGCATTGACGGCATCTACATTGACGACACCGCCCTTGACCGCAAGTCCATGCAGCGGGCGCGGCGCATCCTGGACGCCGACGGCCACACCGACCGCCGCGTCAACATGCACTCATGGAACCATTACAACGGTCTGGCCGCCTGGACCAGCAGTTCCATGGCCTTCATGGAACTCTATCCCTATTACGACAGCCTGTGGCATGGCGAAGGCTTCAACGCCGACGCCGCGCCGGAATACATGCTGGTGGAAATGTCCGGCATCCCCTACGGCCTTATGGGCGAAATGCTCGACCACCCCAACAAGTGGCACGGCTTCGTGTTCGGCATGAAGAGCCGCTGGGGTTGGAACGGCGGCGATCCGCGTTCCATCTGGGCTGTGGAGGACGCCTTTGGCATCACCCAATCCGAATTCATCGGCTGGTGGGACAAGGCCTGCCCGGTCCAGACCGGCAACCCCAAGATCAAGGCCAGCGTCTGCAAAAAGGACGGCAAGACCCTGATCGCCCTGGCC
>CANIYR010000072.1 GCA_947471825.1 Phycisphaeraceae bacterium
CCCAGTTGCTCGACGGTCACGATGTCGCTGGGGCGCTCGAGCACCAACAGGGTGGTACGGTCGCGGCGGGAGTCGGCACAAATCGGGCAGGGATCGCTCTCAGTGAAATGCCCGCAGGTCGAGCAGGCCTTGAGGTTGTGGGTGAAGTCGCGTATGGCCTCGGCCAGCGCCAGGGCGTCCTTGGGCGGGCTCTTGAGCAGGTGAAAGGCGATCCGCTCGGCGCTGCGGCGGCCGATGCCGGGCAAAAGCGCCAGTTGGTCGAGCAGGCGTTCGTAGGCGGGTGAAAGGGGGGGCATGGGCCCGCATTGTAGGTCCCGCGGCCCACTACAATCCGCGTCCCATGCCCTTCAGCCAAACCCCCGATTCCAAGTTTCTGTTCCCCGCCATCGACTTGCGCGGCGGCCAAGTGGTGCGGCTGTACAAGGGCGATTACGCGCAGCAGACCACCTATGGATCGGACCCGGTGGCGCAGGCCAAAGTGTTCGAGGCCGCCGGCGCGACCTGGTTGCATGTGGTGGACCTGGATGGCGCCCGGAGCGGCCAGGTGGAGCACCTGGAAGTCATCCGCGCCATCTGCCGTGAAACCAAACTGAAGGTGGAAGTCGGCGGCGGCGTGCGTTCGACGGCGGCCGTTGACCAGTTGCTGGCCGCCGGCGTGAGCCGCGCCATCATCGGCACCGCCGCGCTGCGCAATTGGGAATGGTTCGCCTCGATCGCCAAGAACTTCGCTTACGCCCAGAAATTGGTGCTGGGTCTCGACGCCCACGACGGCAAGGTGGCGGTCTCCGGCTGGGAGGAAACCACCGGCGCCCTGGCCACGGATCTTGCACGCAAGGTCAAGGGGTGGCCTTTGGCCGCCATTATCTATACGGACATCGCCACCGATGGCACGCTGCAAGGGCCGAATCTTGAAGCGACCGGATCCATGTGCAAGGCCACCGATGTGCCGGTGGTGGCCTCCGGCGGGGTCGGCACTTTGGAACATCTGCGCCAGTTGCGCGAATTGCCGGTGGCGGGGGCGATCATCGGCAAGGCCTTGTATGAAAACCGGTTTTCGATCGAGGAGGCGGTGAAGGCGATGGAGGGGTGACCCCGGATGCGGTTTTCCACGGGGCAGGGACGGCAGGCGAATTCATTCAATGGTCATGCACGCTGCCAATCATCCCGGTGGTTTTCGTCGCATCAAAGTTTTTCATGCGGGCTGAATTTCCAAAAACCCCGATGACATCCGGCGACACGGTTTTTGCGGTGGGAACCGCCACGCCACCGTATTGCAGATTGGCGAAGCAGGGCGAGCCCGAATACTGCATGGTGGTGTTGCCTGAATGCTTGTCGTAGAAGCGGGACGCATGGGAATCCATGCGCCGCGCGAGCGTGGATCCGTCGCCGAATACCACCGATCCGATCCAAAGGTTGCTGCCTGGGGCGGTCCACATGCTGTGATAAGTGCCGGCGGTTTTTTCAAATCCCAGCCGGGTGCCCAGAATGATCGACTTGGGGTTGGCGTGGTCGGTCCATTCCCCACGCAAGCTGGCGCGGCCGTAGGCGAGCATGGCATGCGACAAATGCCCGTCGCCAACCTTAAAGGGTGTTCCATGCTTCGGTACTGCGGCCGTGATTGCAGGGTTGGTTTCGCCTGCGGAAATCAATTGTTCCGGGGTGATGGAGCTTTCTTCCAGCAGCAGGGCCATCGCCAGATTGCCGCCGGCGGACAGGGTGCAGCCGTCGCCGCTGGCGACTTGGGCGGCATTGGTTGCATTGGCGTCAGCCCGGTATTTTGTGCCATTGAGGCCGGTTTTCATGTATTGCCCCGAACTGGTCAGGCCGGGGAAGTAGCCCTTGTTGGCTGTGGCATAAGTTTGCATGGATGTCGCGGTATTTCGTTGACGCGACATGTCAGCCACAATCAAGCTGCAGTCGGTCGCGTGCCCCAGCATAGGCATAACGACCAGGGCCAAAAGAGCCAAGGCGCCGATGCCCAGAGCCAATTCCCAGACGGTTTGTCCTTTTTTCATGGCTGTGGTTTTCAAAAGGGGTCTGCCGTTATTGTAGGCGTCGGCTGTTATTTATCGGTTTTTGTTCGCCGATGGTGATGGGCGGCGTTTGCCTCCACTTGGTGTTGGTTTTTAGGTGCAGGCTTTGCGAAAAATCCTTAATCATTCAATGCAAATGAATAAACGTCACGGACGGATGTCGCGGCGTCTCCCGTCATCCCATTGGCTTACCCCAACATCCCCAACGCCACCAACTGCGGCTTGGCCAGCGGCAGATCATCCACTTCATCCGCCTTGCGCCACTGGGCAAGGCCCGGCTTCAGCCGGCCGCCAGCCACCTTGGACTGCCAGAGTTCAAAGGCGATGGTGCGGTGGGTGGTCTGGTGCTTGAAATGGCCGATTTTTTCCAGATTCCCCAACTGCAAGCCATACTGCTGCGCACACCAGCCGGCGGCGGATGGCTTGGGATCTTCCAGTGTCGGCATCTGCCACATGCCGGCCCACAGGCCGGTGTCCGGGCGTTTTTCAAACAGCAGGCGGCCGTTTTTGGCGATGGCCAAGATGCGGTGGGCCACATGCAGCGGCTTTTTCTTGGGGCTAAGCCGCGGCAGCACCGCGACCTTGTTTTGGTCCAGGGCTGCGCAGTCCTTTTGCAGTGGGCATTCCCCGCAGCGGGTGTTTTTGGGCGTGCAGACCGTGGCGCCGAGTTCCATAAGCGACTGGTTCACGCAGCCGGGGCGCGGGCCGTCGGCGAAAGCGGCGGCCAAGGCCCAGATTTTCTTTTTGGCGGCGGGGGTGTCGGCGACTTCGTCCATGCCGAACAAGCGGGCCAGCACGCGGATGACATTGCCATCGACCAAAGGTTCTGGGCGGCCGAAGGCGATTGAGGCGATGGCTCCGGCTGTGTAGGGGCCGATGCCTGGCAGTTCGCGCAGCTGCGCCACGGTGTCCGGCACCCGGCCGCCATGGGCGGCGACGATCGCCTGCGCCGCTTTGTGCAGGTTTTTGGCGCGGCGGTAATAACCCAGGCCCTGCCACAGGCGCAGCACCTGCTGCTCTTCGGCCGCCGCCAAGTCCGCGACCGTCGGGAACGCGGTGATGAAACGCGCGAAGTAGGGGATGACGGTGGACACCTGGGTCTGCTGGAGCATCGCTTCCGACACCAGCACGAAGTACGGGTCGGGGGTTGCCGGATGCACCGCCCGCCACGGCATGGGGCGCTGGGTTTGGTCGAACCAAGCGAGCAAATGGCGGCGGATGGCAGGGATGCGGGGGGGCATGGTGCGGCATCCTAGGGCAGTTCCTTTTTCTTATCCCCAATGGCGGAGGGGCATCTTCCACGCCCTATAATTTCACCTTCCCACCCCTTACCAGGATACGCGCATGTGCGGCATCGTCGGCATGGTTGCTCAGGAACCCGTGAATCAGCGCCTTTACGACGCTTTGACGGTGCTTCAACACCGCGGTCAGGATGCTGCCGGCATCGTGACTTGGGACTCCGGAAAATTCAACCTTCGCAAGGGCAACGGCTTGGTGCGCGACGTGTTCGAGCAGCGCCACATGCAGCGGCTAGAAGGGCTCATGGGCATCGGCCATTGCCGCTACCCGACCGCCGGCTGCTCTTCCACCGCCGAGGCACAGCCTTTTTACGTGAATTCGCCTTACGGCATCGCGCTGGCCCACAACGGCAACCTGACCAACACCGACGCGCTGCGGGAGGACCTGTACCGCACCGATTTGCGGCACCTCAACACATCGTCGGATTCCGAAGTGCTGCTCAATGTGCTTGCCCATGAATTGTCGGTTCAGAAAAAGCTCAATCCGCAGCCGGAGGATTTCTTTGCCGCCGTGACGCAGACCAACGCCCGCATCCGCGGTGCCTACGCAGTGGTGACGCTGATTTCGGGGTGTGGCATGCTTGCTTTCCGTGATTCTCATGGCATCCGGCCGCTGGTTCTGGGCCGCAAGGAGCGCGGCATGTTCGGTGCGGACTGGATGGTGGCCTCGGAGTCGGTGGCCATCGTCACCCAAGGCTACCAGGTGGTTCGCGATGTTGCCCCCGGCGAGGCGATTTACGTCGACATGCAGGGCGAGATGCACAGCCGGATCTGCGCCCCGAAAACCCAATTGACGCCGTGCATTTTCGAGCATGTGTATCTGGCGCGTCCCGACTCGGTCATGGACGGCATTTCGGTCCACCATGCGCGGGTCCAGATGGGCCGCAAGCTGGCGGAAAAAATCAAGCGCGAGCGCCCCGACCACGGCATTGACGCCGTGGTGCCTATCCCCGATTCCGGCCGCACCTCGGCCATCGAGCTTTCCCGGGCCTTGGGCGTGGAATTGTCGGAAGGCTTTGTCAAGAACCGTTACATCGGCCGCACCTTCATCATGCCCGGCCAGCACCTGCGCAAGAAGAGCGTGCGCCAGAAATTGAACGCGGTGGATGGCGAGTTCAAGGACCGCGTGGTGCTTTTGGTGGACGATTCCATTGTTCGCGGCACCACCTGCAAGCAGATCATCCAGATGGCCCGCGAAGCCGGCGCCAAAAAGGTTTACTTCGCCTCCGCCGCGCCGGCCGTCAAGTACCCCAATGTGTACGGCATCGACATGCCGGCCGCCGAGGAGTTGGTGGCCCACGGCCGCAGCACCGAGGAGGTCTGCAAGACCATCGGCGCCGACTGGCTGATTTACCAGGATCTGACCGACCTCATCGATGCCGTGAAGCCCGAAAGCGGCCGCATCAGGCAGTTCGAGTGCTCGGTGTTCGACGGCCATTATGTGACCCGCGATGTGGATGCGGCGTATTTCCAGAAATTGCAGAGCAATCGCAACGACAGCGCCAAGGCGGCCCGTGAATACAGCAAGCGCGCGGCTTTGGAGCGGGAAGCCGGCATGGATGCGAACATGGATGCCGGCGACGGCCGGACCGACTCGGTGGCTGGCCTTGAGTTGCACAGTGAGTGAAGCGCGGATTCAAAAACAAACAAGGCGCGCCGCAAAACGGCGCGCCTTGTTTGTTTGGGGGATAAATGCCGGATGTCCGGCGGCGGTTGGTGATCCGTTTCACTGGCCCTGCACCGTCACCTTGAAGCTTGCATGGGTGGCGACCACCTCCAGCGTGTAATCGCCGGCGGGGAAGGAGCTGGCTTCCGTCTGGCCGTTATCCTTGATCTTGTCGATGGTCTTGATGGTGACAAACGACCCGTTGGGCAATTTGCGTTTGATGCGTATGGTGGCGCTGGGGGCGGCATCCCCTGGATTGGCGCCGACTTCGTACAGCAAAGTCACCGGTGCTTCCACCTTGAGGGAAAAGGTGGCCGACTGGGTCTCTTCCTTGTCGCCGGCGGTGCCCGAGCAGGTGGCGACCGTGGTTTTGATCATGACGGGCGCCCCCCAGGCGGTGGTTGTCGCCGCGCCGGCGATGAGCACGGCCAGAAGAAGGGTTGCGGACGGGGCGGCGGAGGGATGGCGGCGCATGGCGTGGATGGGTGGGGGCGGGGCGACTAAGATGCCGGAATGAAGATTTATACAAAAAATGGCGATGAGGGGCGGACTGATCTCTTCGGGGGCGGGCGGCTGCGCCACCGGATTTCCAAAAGCCATCCGCGCATGGAGGCCATCGGGGCGGTGGACGAATTGAACGCCCACTTGGGACTTTGCGCCACCACTGGTGAAAAAGACGCTTTGGCGGCGCAACTCATTACATTATGTGCAAAATTGTTCGAACTGGGCGCTGATTTGGCGGATACGGAATCCTCCACTCCCGGCGCCAAGCGGCTATTGCCGGCCGGGGCGGAGCAGGAACTGGAAGTTTGGATTGACGGGTGGGAGGCGGTTTTGCCGCCCCTGCGCCACTTCATTCTGCCCGGCGGCTCCGAACGCTCGGCCCGCCTCCAAGTGGCCCGGGCGGTCTGCCGCCGCGCCGAGCGGTCTTTGGTGACGATGGGGGAGGCTGGTGACGCGCTGCCGCCGGGGGCATTGGCCTTCGTGAACAGGCTGGGGGATTTGCTGTTTGTGATGGCAAGGGTGGCGAACCAGGCGGCGGGGGTGGGGGAGGTGGAGTGGCGGGGCAAGTAGAATGGCCGCCATGTCCCTCTGGCGCCAGCAGCAGGAATCCCGCTTGAAATCCGCCGAGCCGCTCGCGGCGCGCATGCGTCCGCGTACGCTGGACGAGTTTTCAGGCCAGACGCATTTCCTGGGGCCCGGCAAACTGTTGCGGCGCATGCTGGAAGCCGACCAGATAACCAGCGTGCTCTTTTACGGGCCGCCGGGCACCGGCAAGACCACCCTGGCCCGGCTTATCGCGCTGCACACCCAACGCCATTTCGAGCACGGCAACGCGGCTGCCATCGGCGTTGCCGATGTGCGCGCAGTGCTGGAGGGTGCCAAGAAAAGGCTGGAGCAGGACGGCGTGCGCACCATCTTTTTCCTTGATGAAATCCACCGATTCAACCGGGCCCAGCAGGATGTGCTGCTGGGGGATGTCGAGCGCGGGATCATCACCCTGATCGGCGCCACCACGGAGAACCCCTATTTCGCAGTCAACTCCGCTTTGGTGTCGCGGTCGGCGGTGTTTCAGTTCCAGGCTTTGTCCGAACCGGACATCACGGCGTTGTTGCGCCGGGCGGTGGCGGATCCTGAGCGCGGCTACGGCAAGGCGGGCGCGCTCTTGGATGATGACGCGGCGGCGCTGCTTGCCATGCGCTGCGACGGCGACGCCCGCAAGGCGCTGTCGGCGCTGGAAGTGGCGGTGCTGTCGGAAAAGGGGTCGCAGGTTCCGCACATCACCCTGGCGGTGGCCGAGGAATCCATCCAGCAGAAGGCCCTGGTTTACGACAAGGGCGGCGACCAGCACCACGATGCCATCTCGGCCTTCATCAAGTCGGTGCGCGGCTCCGATCCGGACGCGGCCATTTACTGGCTGGCCCGCATGCTGGAGGCGGGGGAGGATCCGCTGTTCATCGCCCGCCGCATCGCCATTTTGGCCAGCGAGGACATCGGCAATGCCGATCCGCGCGGCATTTCGGTGGCGGCGGCTTGCTACGACATCGTCCACCGCATCGGTATGCCGGAAGCCCGCATCACCCTGGCGCAGGCGACAACCTACCTGGCTTGCGCGCCCAAGAGCAATGCCGCCTATGCGGCCATCAACGAGGCGTTGGCGGACGTCAAAAACAACCGAACTATCACCGTACCCAAGCATCTGCGTTCGGTCACCTTCGAGGCGGGGGCGAAAAAGCCCGACAAGGCACCCGGCTACCAGTACGCCCACGACGATCCGCGCGGCTATGTCGACCAGGATTACCTGGGGGTGGACAAGGCGTATTACCTGCCGGTGGACCGCGGTTACGAAAAGCACATGAAGGCGTATCTGGAGTGGCTCAAGGGCGGTCCGGCGCCGGCGGCCCAATAATCCGATTTTTTGGCCGAAAGTGTGGCGGCGCGCTATTTTTCCCGATAAACTCCGGGGGCTTTCACAAAGCGCAAGGCGGTAGGATGCCGCCTGCTTCGCAGCAAACGCAAGGAGCACATTCATGGCATTGTCTAATCGTTCTTCCGCAGGTCGCTCCAGCAGCCGGAATTCCGGCGGCATGGGCATGGTTGTTTTCGGCGTGGCCGCGCTGCTTTTGGCTGGCGGCGCCGGCGGCGTCTGGTATTTCATGCGCCCCTCGGCGCCGAAATTGGTTGCCAATGGCGGCGGCGCCCCGGCTCCCGGCGTTTCCGCGCAGCCCCAACCCGTGGTGCCGGCGCCGGCACCCCTGCCAGCGGTGACCCCAGCGCCCGTGGCTGTTACGCCCGCGCCCAAGCCCGTTGACCCCGCCCCGGTTGCACCCGGCGATGCGTCGTCCCCTGCGGTGAACACGCCCGGCGCAACGCCTCCCGGCGCCGCGTACGCGCCGGTTGCGGCCCCCGCGCAGCTGACGCCGCAGACCGGGCATGTGCAGGAGGAACTGACCCAGGGCGTCGCCCTGATAGAGGCCGGCAAGGTGATCGAAGGCCGCGCGATCTTGTCGGAAATCCTGTTCAACTACACGGCCGACTTGAAGCCTGAAAACGCCGCCTGGATCCGCGCCAAACTGACCGACATCAACGGTACCTTCGCCTACGGCAAGCGCAACCTGACCGGCGATGACATCACCGCGCTGTACACCGTGAAATCGGGCGACCGGGTGGATGGCATCGCCAACAAGTACAAGCTTCCGCGCGGCGTGCTGCTGCAGGTGAACGGGCTGTCCGACCCCCGCCTGATGCGGGTGGATCAGAAGATGAAGGTCATCCTTGGCCCCGTCCATGCCCGCATCGTCAAGCATGAATTCCGCCTGGACCTGTATGTGCTCAATGCCAACGGCGCGAAGATTTACCTCAAGTCTTTCCCCGTCGGCTTGGGGCGCGATGATTCCACCCCGGTCGGCAAATTCCACATCGCGCTCAACAACGGGCCCGGCGGCAAGATGGCCAAGCCGTCGTGGACAGACCCCGAGACTAACCAGCATTACAACCCGGGTGATCCCAAAAACCCCATCGGCCAGTATTGGATGCGCTTGGAGGGTCTGGATGAAGCCACCGCCACCTACCATGGCTACGGCATCCACGGCACCATTGATGCCGCGTCAGTTGGCAAGCAGGAATCGCACGGTTGCGTGCGTCTGACCGACAAGGATATCGAGGAACTTTTCGGGACTTTGTACGAAGTGCGGTCAAACATCGAAATCTTGCCCTGAATTCCTGTTAAAAC
>CANIYR010000073.1 GCA_947471825.1 Phycisphaeraceae bacterium
ACATGCGAACCGTGGCAATTGAATGCCTGTCTTGTTGTGGATGCTTGCCAACTTGATTCGATTGCAAAAGACGCAAAAAAATTCTTTGGGCCGGCAACGCTTGATTCCTAAACCTTCGCACCTTCCCCCATCCGCCCCTAAAATCCCCCCATGCGCCCCTCCGAAGCCCTCAACCTCCACCGCGCCGGCATCCGCCGCATCGTGTCGTCGCACCATGCGACCAATCCGCGCGTGTTCGGTTCTGTAGTGCGCGGAGAAGACACCGAAACCAGTGATTTGGATATTTTGGTGGATGGCACAGCCGGACTGTCCCTGCGGGATTTGGCGCGGATTGAAACGGAAATTGAAGACTTGACGGGCCTGTCCAAAATAGACGTCATTCCCTCGTCTTTTTTGACATCACCCCATATCCGAAACCGTGTTTTCAGAGAGGCGCAGCCCATATGAACGCAACTGCAGACCGCATTCCGGACTACTTGCGCCACATCATGGAGGCGGCCGAGAAAATCGAGAAATACACGGCGGGATTGTCCTTGGCGGATTTCTTGGACAACGACATGTGCAGGGACGCGGTGGTGCGCCAAATTGAAATCATTGGCGAAGCCAGTTCCCGCATTCGTGACGCGCGGGGCGGCCAAAAATTGGCCGGGCCATGGGGCGAAGCCATCAAGATGCGCAACCGGGTGATTCATGTTTACGATGGCGTCAATGCGGAAATCGTCTGGGAAACCGTGCAAAACGACATTCCGGAATTGAAGAAACTGGCCGGGGATGAACTCAAGCAACTGGCCGGCTAAAGCCGACCCTTCCCCCATGTCCGCCCCCCGCGACCCCTTCCTCGCCCTGCGCAACCCCGAATTCCGATCCTTCATCGGCGTGCGGTTTTTCACCACCTTCGCCCTGCAGATGCAGTTCACCGCGCTGGCCTGGACCACCTACGCCAGGACCGACAGCAAGCTGGCCTTGGGGGCGCTTGGCCTGTGCGAATTCCTGCCGGTCATCCTGCTGGCGCTGCCGGTGGGCCACCAGGTCGAGAAATTGGAGAAGAAGCGCGTGCTCCTGGCCGCGCTGGGCGTGGCGCTGTTGGGCAGCACGCTGATTGCCGCACTCAACCTGCCTGCGCTGCATGACCGGCTGCCCCTGCAGGCCCTGATAGGCGGCTTCTTTGCGCTGGTGGCCTTGGGCGGCGTGGTGCGCGCCTATTTTGCGCCGACTTTTTTCTCGCTGATCGGCGGCATCGTGCAGCCCGGCCAGCAGACCAACAGCGCGACTTGGACGGCCTCGGCCTTCTTGGCCGCGCAGGTGACCGGCCCGGTGGCCGGCGGCCTGCTGCTGCACGCCGTGGGCGGCTTTGGCGCCCAACTGGCCGTCATCGCGCTCTTGGGCGTGGCCCTGTTCTTTGGCACCCGCCTCAACCGCCACCTGCCGGTGGCCCACCCGGCCGCGCACTTGGAGCACCGGGAAACCGACCGGCAGAAACTGCTGGCCGGCCTGCGCTTCGTGCTGGGCAACCCGTACATGCTGGGGGCCTCGCTCCTGGACCTCTTGGCCGTGCTGTTCGGCGACGCGGTGCCGCTCCTGCCGGTGTTCGTGAAGGAGGCGCTGGGGATGGACGAGCAGGCCTACGGCATTTTGCGCGCCATGCCGGGCATCGGTTCCTGCATCATGATGGTGACCCTGGCCCGCTTCCCCCCGCGCAAAAACGCCGGCAAAATCCTGCTGGGTGTGGTGTTCGCCTACGGCCTGGGCATGCTGGCTTTCGGCAGCCTCGGCCTTGGCGCGGTCAAAAACCATTTGACGGTGCCTGCATTGTTCGCCCTCACGCTGGCCATCCTTCTGGTTTGCGGTGCGCTCGACGGGGTCAGCGTCATCATCCGCCAGAGCATCATGCAGCTGCACACCCCCGCCCACATGCGCGGACGCATCGGCTCGGTCAACAGCATCTTCATCAGTTCGTCGAACGAACTGGGCTCGTTTGTCAGCGGCAGCATGGCGGCGGCCATGGGCCTGGTGCCGGCCATCCTGGCCGGCGGCGCCTTCATCCTTGCGCTGACCGCCGGCACGGCCTGGTTCAATCCCACGCTGCGCAAAATGGATCTCCAAGACAGGAAGTGACCGCCGCCGGCCCGTCACCCCGCCTGCGAACCGCGATTCTCCTGCTTGTCCGCCAAGGTCTCGCGGATGGCCCCCTGCGCGCCGGCGTACAGGCGGATCATCCGCTGCCAGAGCAGGGCGGCCAGCACCCCCAGCAAGGCGAAAATGCAAAGCACCACCGGCCAGTAGGGCAGCAAAAAGGCGGTCAAAAGCAGCACCCACACGCCCAGCAGCAGCAGCACGCCGCCGAAAACCAGGTGGGTGAGGACGGCCCGCAGCACCGGCGTGTGGTGCGCGCCGCGCTGGCGTGAAACGGTGAAGTCGGCGAACAGCATCGCCGCCGCCCGGCTCTTGCGCGCGGCCGCGACCAGGATCGGCGCCGACAGCGCCGCCGCCGCCACCAAGAGGCCCGATCGCGGCCAGGCCAGCCAGGCCGGCGCGCCGCGTGCGGGCAGGTTGTTTTCAACCCACGGCGCGGCGCCGGTGGCGGCGCCGAACAGGCCGGTCACCAGCACCATGTTGAGGAACACCTGCAAAGCCATCTTGCGTAACAGCGCCCGCACCCGCTCCACCGGCCCGTCGGTGCGCGGCAGGTTGAACCAGTGGTGGTAGGCCCGCCCGGCCATGGCCAAGGGGGCCGGCGCATGGCGGTGGATGAAAAGGGCCATGGGATCGGCCGCGCGCAAAAGCCACGGGCCGCAGACGGTGGTCAGCACCGCCACCGCCACGGTGGTGGGGTAGAGGTCGCCGCGGGTGACCGCCAGCTCGCCGCCCAAGGCCGCGATGACGAACGAAAACTCCCCGATGGGCACCAGCCCCGTGCCCACCCGCATCGCCGTTTTCAGGCTGTTGCCGGCCACCAGCGCCCCGAACGCGGCGGTGATGATCTTGAACACCACCGCCGCGAAGAACAGCACACCGATGGCCGAGGCCAGCGCCGGCAGGTCTTTGGGGTCCAGCAGCATGCCGGTCGCCACGAAAAAGATCGCCCCGAACATGTCCTTGAGCGGGTTGAACAGGTGTTCGATTTTTGTTTTCTGCGGCGTCTCGGCCATGATCGCCCCCGCCAGAAACGCCCCCATGGCCACCCCGGCCTTGAGTTGGTCGGTCAGCATGGCCGCGCTGAAGATGACACCCAGCACGGCGATCAGCAGGATCTCATGGTGGCCGTGGCGGTCCACCCGGTTCAGCAGCCAGGGCAGGAACAGGAGTCCGGCCGTCAGCACCAGCATGAGCAAGGCCCCCAGCCCCAGCATCTGTCCGGTGATCACCCCGACTTGGGCCGACCCGGTCAGGGCGATGGTGGACAGGGCCGCCATCAATCCGATGGCCAGGATGTCCTGCCCGATCAGAATGCCCACAATCAGCTTGGCAAAAGGCTCCTTGTCGCGCCCGGTTTCCGCCAGCGTCTTGGTGATGACCACCGAGGACGAGATGGACAGGATCGCGCCCAGGAACAGGCTCTCGGTCGCCGCCCAACCCATCCAGCGGCCGGTGGCGTAGCCGGCCAGGGTCATGAGCCCGGTTTGCAGCGTGGCCGCCAGCATGGCCGGCAGGCCCACCTTGGCGAAACCCCGCACCGAAAAATGCAGGCCCAGATGGAACAGCAGGAAGATGACCCCCAATTGCGCCAGCAGGTGGACCGTCTCGGCATCATGCACCGACACGCGGGCATGCAGCGGCGCGGGCAGCCAAGTGGCGTACGGGCTGATGAGCAGCCCGGCCAGAATGTAACCAAGCACCACCGGTTGCTTTAACTTGTGGAACAAAAGCGTGGCCGCTCCGGCAGCCAGCATGACCACGGTCAAATCCTGCAGCAGAACCGGCGCGGTGGAGGGGGTCATGGGGATTCCATCGTGAGGGTCTCGAGGCAATTGGCAGCATAGCCGAGGCTTCTGCACAAAAGGCAGTTTTTGCTATCATTCCCGCCCCACCCGCGCCCAGGTGGCGAAATTGGCAGACGCACCACCTTGAGGTGGTGGCGCCGTAACAGGCATGGAGGTTCGAGTCCTCTCCTGGGCACTGGACGCTTTCGGAAGAAAGCGGAAAAATGACGAAAACCCCGGAGAAATCAGGGGTTTTCTTCTTTTTTAGGAAAACCCGGTTCCGGGCATTTCCGGCCCTTTCCGGGCCTGTTCAGGTCATCTTTAGGTCAAATTTAGGTCAGTCTTTTCGCTCTCGCAGACCACCGGTGGCCGGCGGATCCCGACAGCACGAAACCGCCCGTGGTTCCCCTGTCGGGGTGGCCACGGGCGGTGTCGGCTGGAGGAGTGTGAACGGCGGGGTGTTTTGCTGCATGTGGGGCGTGCGGGCTTTAAGGGGAGGAGCCTTGTCAATCCAGATGGGCCCGTTCCCATGCTCTGGTTTCCGGCGTGAAATAGGTCACCCGGGTTTTCTTGAATTCGCAAACCGTCCACAGCGCCTCCATTGGCGCCCCGCCGGCGGCTTCGCGCATGCGTTCGAGCGCTTCCAACGCATCTTCCCGCGAGCGGGCGTGGACCATGGTGAAGACCGAATACGGCCAATCCGGGTGGGTCGGACGCCGGTAGCAGTGTGAAACTTCGGCGAATCGCGCCAAACGCAGGCCGGCTTCCTCCACTTGGGCTTCCGGCACGGCCCACACGCCCATGGCATTGGCTTTGACGCCGGCGGCGCGGTGGTGCAGCACGGCGGCGAAGCGGCGCATCTGGCGGCGTTCCTTGAACCGCGTGGCGGCGGCGAGCAAGTCCGCCACGCCCATGCCGGCTTCCCCGGCCCAGGCGGCGAAAGGTTCTTCCACGAGCGGCAGGTCCTGCTGCAAAACGCGGATGGCCTGGATCTCCTCAGGCGTGATGCGGTATTGGCCGGCAATCGCGCGGTCCGCTTCGGTGAAGGCGCCGCTTGGCGCGCTTTCGCCGTCGCCGCCGGCCCCCAGGTCGAATTTGACGCCGATCTTGAACAGGCGCAGGGTCGGCAAGAGGCGCATGGACTCGGCGCCGGAGAGTTCCCGCAGTTTTTCAACGGTTTGTTCAAGGCCCAGAAGCGAGTCGGGCGGCACCGCCAGCGTGTGCCACAGGTTGAAGGCGTGGTCGCGGGCGTAGTTGTGCGAGACGCCGGGGTGGCTTGAGATGACGGCGGCGGCGGCGTCGAGTTTTTCAGGCGCGATTTTGGCCGCCACCAAGGCCGATCGGTAGCCCAGGGCGGTGGTGTCGAAAATGGCGCTGATCTGGCGGATGACCTTGGGGGCGCCGGTGACGGCGTCGCCCAGGCGCAAACGGCGCACCCGGGCCAGGCAGTTGGTCTCGCTGATGTTGAGGCTTTTCCCCAGTTCGGCGAACGGCCGCGGGGCCAGCGGCAATCCCTGCTGCAGCAAATCCAACAGGCGCAGGTCGGCCGGATCCATGGCTGGCGCCGGGTTTTCGGCGGCTGGCGGGGCGGACAGGTGGGCGGCGGCGGTGAAATTCATGGGGGTTCGCTTGCCTTGTGAGGAAGTGGTGATATATTAAGACAACAATACCGTTTTATCTTGATTTGTAAAAGGCACCCCATGCTCGATGTTTCCGTCCTCTATGCCGGCCATGAAACCGCTTCCACACCGCACCGTTACGGCCGGGCGATCACCCAGATCAATCCGCCGGAGCACCAGAAGATGGCGGTGGCCAAGAGCGCCAAGGAACGCCGGCCCATCGTCATTTGGAACCTGACCCGCACCTGCAACCTGCACTGCGAACATTGCTACACCCATTCCGAGGCGCGCCGCTATGCCGGCGAGCTCGACACCCGGGAATGCTTCAATGTGCTGGACGACCTGGCCGAATTCAAGGTGCCGGCGGTGCTGTTTTCCGGCGGCGAACCCCTGATTCGGCCGGATCTGTTCGAGTTGGCCGCTTACGCGCGGGGCAAGGGCCTGCATGTGGTGCTTTCGACCAACGGCACGCTGATCACCCGCGAGATCGCGCAGAAACTCAAGGACCACAAGTTCGCCTATGTCGGCATCAGCCTGGACAGCGCCATCCCGGCCATCCACGACAAGTTCCGCGGCCTTCCGGGTGCGTGGCAGAAGACCATGGATGGCTTCCGCCATTGCAAGGCGGTGGGGCAGAAGGTCGGCCTGCGCCTGACCCTGACCCGGGACACCTGCGAAAACCTGGACCTGTTGTTCGACCTCATTGAGCGCGAGGGCATCGACCGCGCCTGCTTCTACCACCTGGTGCCGGCCGGCCGCGGCGACGCGTTGTCTGAAGTGCCCCATGAGAGGGCCCGGGCCGCGGTGGAAACCATTTTCACCCGTTCGCGCGACTTCATCCGGCGCGGCAAGTCCATCGAGATATTGACGGTGGATAACGCCTGCGACGGCCCGGCCCTGTACCTGCGCATGCTCAGGGAAAACGATCCGCGCGCTCGGCAGGTGCTGGAGATGCTGCGCTTCAACGGCGGCGCGCGCTGGGGCCCGGGCGTGGCCATCGGCGACATCGACTTCCTCGGCAACGTGCATGCCGACCAGTTCTCCATGAAACGCACCTACGGCAATGTGCGCGAACGCAAATTCTCGGAAATTTGGATGGACCCGTCCATCGGGCACCTGGCCGCGCTCAAGGAGCGCATGCCGCACATCCAGGGCCGCTGCTCCACCTGCCGTTTCAAGTGGCTGTGCGGCGGTTCGTTGCGCAGCCGCAGCGAAAACGCCACCGGCAACCCGTGGGCCTCCGACCCGGCCTGCTACCTCACCGATGAGGAAATCAGCGGCGAGATGCTGTTTCCCGAAGCGATGCCGGAAAAAACCGGCCGATCGCCGGGCGGCATCGGCCTGCCGGTCCTCAGCCCGTCTTCCCATGCCGCATTGTGCGGCGCTTGAAGTTCCCTTTTGTTTTTCACCCCTCTTTCCGAAAGGATCCGCATGTCCCTTTTCCGCTCCCCGTCCGCCCTGATCGCCGCCCTTGCCTGCACCTCGGCCCTCGTGGCCCCGGCCGCTCTTGCCGGCCAGCAGGCCGATTGGTCGCTCTTGAGCGGGCAGTCCGCCGCCAAGGCCGATGACAAGTCGCAGGACTTCGTGGCGCCCTTGACAAGCCCGTACTTCCACGAAGACAGCTTCGTCACCAACGATGTGCGCGCCTGGTATGTCCACCACAAGTTCGGTGATTCGGTCGGCCTGGCCGGCGGCGGCAAATTGCCGCAGGGCGGCAGCGCCCAGGTGATCGCCGTGCAGGCACGCCTGGCGCTGACCGACAAGCTGCAGCTGGTGGCTTACAAGGACGGCTACGTCATCACCCGCGGCGACACCTTCAACCAGGAAGGCTGGAACGACCTGGCCGCCGGCCTCAAGTACGCCTGGCTGCAGGACCATGAGGCGCAATTGTTCTCCGCCGTCGGCGCCGGCGTCCAGCTGCCCGTCGGCGACGACGAAGTGCTGCAGAAGAAGACCGAATTGCGCGCCTGGGGCAGCGTCAACAAGGGCTTCGACCAGCTGCACCTGGGCGCCACCGTCAACCTGCGGGTGGCCGGCGACACCAAGGGCGACAACGGTTTGGGCGACCTGGGCGGCAGCACCGTGCTGTCGTGGCACGCCCATGCCGATTACCGCCTGACCGAGCTGTTCAGCCCGGTGGTTGAATTGAACGGTTTCCATGTGCTCGACGACGGCAGCCAAAGCGCCGCCAACGTCAATGTCGGCGACATCACCAACATCGGCGGCGGCAAGGACGAGTCGCTGGTGACCGGCGCGGTCGGCCTTGAATACCGCTGCCCGATGACCGGCCTCAAGGTCCGCGCGGCCTACGAAGTGCCGCTGACGAGCAACAACGACCTGTTTGATTACCGCGTGACCACCTCGGTGATCTACACGTTCTGATGAACCCTTTTTTCACACTCCGCCGGGGCGCAAGCCCCGGCGGTTTTTCATTGGCCGGCACTCAATCGTTGGCGGAGCCGATCTGACCCTTGGCGGCCGGGGCGTCGAAGTTGCGCAGGTCGGGGCCGGACTTGCCGAATGAAAACTGGCGGCGGCTGGGCGAAAGGGTGCGGCCTTTGGGCAACTTGCCGTCTGGCCATCCCCGGGCTTGTTTGCTCCAACCAAACTCTGTACCTATAATCCACCCGCCCTTTGGGGCCCCTTGCCATGCTCATCCCCCGCCGCATACAACTCCAGCAGGCCAATGACTTGCAGTGCTTCCACCTGTGGAGCCCGGTGGTGCCGGGGCTGGCTGCGCTGGCGGGCACCGAGTTGAAAAAGTGGATCGCCAAACTGCTGCGGCGGCTCTCGGGGGCTTACGCGGTGCGGCTGCAAGGATTTTCGATTGAGGCCGACCAGTTGCATCTCATCGTTCAATGGACGCCGGGCGCGGCTTCGCAGTGGTCGGCAGGCGAGGTCACGCGGCGTTGGCGGGCGGCGCATCCGCTGCCGGCGGCCGAGGCCAGCGATCCCAACGCCCTGCCGCCCATGCCGGTGGACTTGGCCAAGGCCCGTGTGCGCCTCG
>CANIYR010000074.1 GCA_947471825.1 Phycisphaeraceae bacterium
GCTGCGCGCCAAGCTCGGCATCAAAACCGATGTCAAGGGCTGGCTGGTCACCGGCGAAGAAAGCGCCATTGCCCCGTTCAAGCCTTGGGATGTGCTGACCGCCATCGGCACCCACGCACTCAAGGACAACTTCGGTAACACTGTGATTGACGGCACCATCAACGGCCCGGCCATGTACCACTTGGACTCGGCGGCCTCTGCCGAAACCAAGACGGCGCCGGTCACGGTGCTGCGCAATGGCAGCTCGATGCAGCTCAGCCTGCCGGTGGCCCGCCGCGGCGCCGAAACGCTGCCCTCCTACAGCCAAAACAACACCGCGCCGCGCTATTTCGTGTTCGGCCCGATGTGCTTTGAGCAAGCCACCGCCGAATTGGCCGGTGAAATGGTCAAGCAACGCGGTGCGGGCCTCGCCCTCTCGGGCAACCCCATCGCCAACTACATCAACGACAACACCCCCAAGGCGCCGGGTGACGAATTGGTGGTGCTCAGCCACCTGTTCAAGCACGCCGCCACCAGCGGCTACGCGGTCAATGCCACGCCGCCCCATTTGGCGAGTTTCCCCGTGGTCAAGTCCGTGAATGGCCAGGCGGTCACCTCTCTGCGCCAGCTGGCCAAACTGCTGGCCGAAGGCAAGGAACCGTTCATCGAAATCAGCTTCCATGACAAGGACGCCGAAACCCTGGTGTTCAAGCGCGAGGAAATGGCCAAAGCCGCTTCGGATGCCAAGAAAGCCGTGGGCATCGTCGAGGGCTGGAGCCCCGATCTGGCCGACATCCTGAAGTGAAGCATGGGTCCCAACGGGACGCCTTCAACCTTCTATCATCCGCAGCGCGCGCCGTGTCACGGCGCGCGCTGTTTTGAAACCACCCCCATAGCCCAACCCATGCCCGCCATTCATACCCGCACACTCGGCAACGGCCTGACCATTCTGGTGGAGCCCATGCCGGCCCTGCGCTCGGCCAGTGTCTCCATCCTCTCGCCGGCCGGCATCATCCGGCAACCGGCCGGCAAGCAGGGGGCCGCCAACCTGCTTGCGGAAATGGTCGCGCGCGGAGCAGGCGGCCTGTCGTCCCGTGCGCACAGCGATGCGCTGGACCGCTTGGGCGTGCAGCGCGGCGTCAGTTGTGCCAGCCGCCACCTGCATGTTTCCGCCCGGCTGCTGGGTTCCAATCTGCAAGCCGCACTGCCGCTGCTTCTCTCCCAGGTGGCTTCCCCCCTGCTTGAGGAAGCCGCGCTGGAACCTTCGCGTGAATTGTGCCTGCAGGAATTCGAAGCCCTCGCGGACGATCCGCAACAACGGGCCATGATCGCCCTGCGCCAGAAGCACTATGCATCCCCCTTCAACCGGCACCCCTTGGGCGACAAAGAAACCCTGTGCTCGCTGACATTGGGGGATGTGCGCGCTTTCTGGCAATCATGCGCCGTACCGGGCGGGTCCATTCTTGCGGTGGCGGGTGATGCGGATCCGGATGCCGTTTGCCAATGGGCGCAGGCCGCCACCGCCAAATGGAGTGGCGCCATTGCGCCGCAGGCATTGGGCTTGGTTCCGCCGCGCGGCCTCCACCATGAGGAGGCAGACGCCACCCAATGCCACATTGCCTTGGCATGCGAAGCCGCGATTGAAACCGCCCCCGATGCCATCCTGTGGAAAGCGGCCATCGGCGTGCTTTCCGGCGGCATGAGCGGGCGCCTGTTCACCGAATTGCGGGAAAAACGCGGCTTGTGCTACTCCGTGTATGCCAGCTACGCAGGGGCGGCCGAATTCGGCTCGGTCCTGGTTTATGCAGGAACGACCGCCCCGCGCGCAAAGGAAACCCACCAGGTGCTGGTCGGCGAGCTGGCCCGCCTGCGGGACGGCATCACGCCGGATGAATTCGCACGGGCCAAGGTGGGGATGAAAGCGGGCCTGGTCATGCAGGGGGAAAGCAGCGGCGCCCGCGCGGCATCCATCGCCAATGACCAGGTGGTTTACGGGCGGCCGCGCACATTGGAGGAAAAAGCGGCTCAGGTGGACGCCCTGACCTTCGAGCAGGTGGATTCGTTTGTGCGGCGCACTGAATTGAAACCGGCCACCACGGTGGTGATCGGGCCGAAAAACTAAAGGGGCAGCGGCCACAACCCCAACCTGGCCAGCACCGCTTTTTCCAGTTCAACCACCCCGGCGCCGGTGCATGCCGAAATGGGCAGCGGCGCCGATGGCGTTGTCCCGTCACCCGGTCCGGATTCGTGATTTTCACATTTGTTGACCACCCACAAATCCGGCGTGCGCGGCAGATCCGGCCCGGCGGGCCACTCTCCGGCCCTTTCACGCAGGGCCACCAGCACTTGCGCCTCCGCCACCCGTGCGCGCGCCAAGGCGATGGCCTCCCGCTCGACACAGTCCGCGGTTTCACGCAAACCAGGCGTGTCAAACCATTGCACGGCCACCGCATGGTGCGGATTGCCGTCGGGAGCCAATTCAACCAGGCTTGAAACCCAATCGCGGGTGGTTCCCGGATCCGCCGACACAATGGCTGATGCCCGGCCTGTCAGCCGGTTGAGCAGGGTGCTCTTGCCGGCATTGGGGCGGCCGATGACAGCCACCGCCGGCGGAATGATGAGGTGGCGCAGGGATGACTGCCAGTCCAAGCCATGCCGGGCCAGCAAATCCACGGCAAGCGGACTGGCGGCGCCGGCCATGACCGACAGCCGCTGCGCCTCATGCGCATCCGCTTCGGGGTAACGGATCCGCGGCGGCGCCGCCTCCTCCCGGCAACCCAGCCGGCACATTTGTTCCAACAGCGCCTTGACCACCTGCAAGCCGCCATGCGGCATCACCTGGGCCACCGGCCAACCTCCATCCGACCCGTCACGCAGCAGCACCACCACGGCCTCATCAAGTTCCCCCAAAGTGCAAAACACCGCCTTGCCCGCGCACCACTCAACGCGCCCGGTCAATGCCGCCAATGCGACGACCGCATCCGGCCCCGACAGTTGCAGCACAGCCACCGCGCCGGGCGTTGGCGCGGTGCACATTTCAACCGCCACCTTCATGGCGGGCGGCCTCATGGCTTGCGTTCACCCAGTTGCGGCTTGAGGGGCAGCATGGGCTTGCCATCGGGAAAGCCGAGAAAAAGCAGCAGCAAAGCCGCCGGGGCCGCCAGCAGCAGAGCCGGCGGATAACCCGCCCACAACCCGATGGCCGCACAACCCCATACGCCAAGAACCAAAGCCAGCACAAAGCGGGTGATGCCCTTGGCATAGCCGGCAGGGGTCACCGCATCGGCCTGCCAATGGGCCTTGTAGGCCTGCATGCGGCAGACCCATCCAACCACCACCGCGGCGATGAACACGGCAATGGCCGCAACATTGGCCGATGATTGAACGGATGTGGCCCCTTTGTTCATGCTGGCCTTGACCACCTCGGAACCCATGAGAGGCATGGCCACGAAAGGTGCGGCGGCGACCAACGCCACGCATCCTCCAGCGATCCAACGCAATTTTTTGAGGATGGCGGTTTGTTCCGGACTCAGTTTTTCAGGTTGCTCCTCCATGCTCACTCCTCTTCTCCTTCGGCCTGGGCCTCTTCTTGGGAACCCTCCGCGGCATGCGCCCACGTCAGCGCGATGCCGCGCAATGTCAGGTCGGGCACCAAGCGGTCCACCAGTTCGAATCCCTCGAACAGCAATTCGGCGTCACCGCCGGTGGCCACCACCAACGGATACTGGCCGATGCGCGCGGCATACTGCTCAACCAACTCGCGCACCGCACCGCGCAAACCGTAAAAAGCGCCGCAACGCAGGGCTTCCTGGGTGTTGTGGCCGATGCATTCCTGGGGCTTGCGCAGTTCCACCTCGGGCAATTGGGCTGTGCGGCCGGCCAAGGCAGCCAGCATGGTGCCCGCCCCAGGCAAAATCGCGCCACCATGAAAGGTGCCGGCGCCGTCCACCAAATCCACCGTCATCGCAGTGCCGGCATCCACCACCACGCAAGCCTGCTTCAAAAGGCCGTGGGCCGCGGCGGCGTTAAGCAAACGGTCTTCCCCCACCAAGGACTCGGGATCAAGTTGGCGGCCGATGGGAATGACCAGCCCCTCCTCGGTTCGCAACACTTCGCGACCGGGGGCTTCCGTTTGCAAAAGCCTCAAAATGGCCGGAAGCAGCGGGGGGTTGACCGAAGCCAGCACCACCGGTGCATCCGGATAGGCCCCCAGGGACCCAACCGCCCTGCGCAAAGCCTCACCCAAAGCAGCCGCATCCCCATTGGGAACGGCAGCCAGGGCGTCCATGCGGCCCTCGACCACGGCGGAAACTTTGGTTCGGGTGTTGCCAAGGCTGACGGCGAGCAAAGTGTTGTGCATGGACATCCCGGGAAAAGTGCGGTTCAAAAAGACCAGCATGGGATTATACGCATGCGAAGATGCCGTCTCCCATGAAAAAACTCCGCCACAAGGCGGAGTTTTTCAAACATGATTGGGTGGATGATTCAGCGGGCTTCCTGCGGCAGTTCATGGGCATTGAAAGAGCTCCAGTCGGCGGGACCGCCGGGCCAACGGCTCTCTTCTTCCTCGTTCTGAAGGATCACCGTCGGCTTGATCAGGATCAGCAAAGTGCGCTCATCCTTAATCTGCGAGGTGTTGGTGAACAAACGGTCAAGCAACGGAATCTTGGACAGCACCGGAACGCCAACCTCGACTTGGGTTTCGGAAATCAAACGCTGGCCACCGGTCATCAGGGTGCCGCGGTCGGGGATGGAAACCGTGGTGCGGATGGAAGTCAGTTCCAACTCGGGGGCTTCAATGTAGCCGAGCAATGTTCCGTTGTTGTTATTGTTGTTGTTGTTGCCCACATCGGGGACGATGTTGTTGTTGTTGTTGTTGATGTTCACATTGGCGGCGCGCACTTCCAACTGGCGAATCGGGGTCTTCAGGGTGGCCATGCTGGGGCGCAGGGTGAGCGTGACATAACGGCGATCGGCGGATGTGGTGCCTTCAACATCCAACACCACGCCGGATTGCACGGTGGAAATGGTGGTCCTGGCGGCCGTGGTGCCGGCAATGGGGGTCAAATCGGAGACAAAAGCCACCTGGCGGCCGACCACCACATAGGCACGCTGACCGTTGAAGAAGGTCAAACGCGGGGCTGTCAACGTGATGCCGGTCTTTTTGGCTTGGGTCGCCGAAACCAACAGGTCAACCTGAAGGTCGCTCAGGTAAGACGCGCCCAAAGTCAGCGCCTGGGGGCTTGTTCCTCCGCCGGAGCCTTTGAATGAAGACGGCGTCAAATCACTGGCCGGACGGGCAGCCATGCCGGTGGTGCCGCCGTTTTGGTTTGCAGCCGAATTCTGCCTGACATTGATCGGGGACAACCCGTTGTTGCCGGCAAAGGCCATATCCATGTCTACGCCGAACTCTTCCAGGAAGTTGTTGTCCACCACCAAGAACCGGCTCTCAACGGCAATTTGCACCGAGCGGGTCTGGCGGAAATTTTCCAGCAGTCTGGCAAGCGCGCGGTGGTTCTCAGGGGTGGTCTTCACCAGCAATTGGCCGTGGTAGGCGCTGATGACCGACAGGTTGTCATCCCACTCGGCCTTGGTGCCGACATGCTCTTTGATGCGGGTGGTCAACTCGTCAATGATGGTGCTGTCGCTGGCCCTGTCGGGGGTGGCGGCGCCATCGTCGAAAATGCTGGTTGCAGAACCGCCACCTGAGCTGCCCCTGAGCGCGTCGGAGAGGCTGAACGAGGGGGCGTCGGCGAAGGTCGGGACCTGCACCAAGAGATCGCGAATGTCGTAAACATTCTCGGTGGTGGTGTTTTTCAGTTCCTTCTTGGTGGCCACTTTGATGATGCCGCCCTCAATGGCGTAACCCAGGCGGTTTTCACCTTCAAGTTCCGTGGACACGCCCTCCAAAATAACCCTGAGCAACTGGGCCGCCGACACATGCTTGAGCGGCTGCGTGACAGCCTTGTCCTTTTTGATGCCTGCGGCCTCGATGGCGCCCCAGAGCACCACCATGTTGGCGCCTGTCGCATCGCGCACAAAGTTGAGGGCGGTCTCAAGGCTGTCGCCATTGAACGCCGAATTCTCGATGATTTTTTCATCCAACAAGTGGCGGGTGTTGCGGTCGACATCCGACTCCACATTGGAGCCGGCCGAAGCGGCGATGCGGCGCTCGGACAACTGGGGCCAGTCGGTGGGGTAGGTCAGCAAATCAGTGTAAGGAATGACCGCTTCGCGGTTTTCCAAGCCCAAGGTTGCCGTGTGATTGGCTTTTTGCTTGAGCAGGTTGTCGCTGCGGCGCAGGAACAATTCGTCACGCAACATTTCGGTCAGCATTTCAGCGGCCATGTTGCCCGGATCGGCGGCCAGAGCCTGTTCGGCGGCGGCCAATGCCTGCTCATTCTGGCCATTGCGCTGGAGGGCGCGGGCGGTGATCAGCAGATGATTGATGCGGACGGACTTGTCTTCCTTGGACGCGGCATTGGCGCCGGAGTCGGTGGCGGATTGCTTGATCTTCATCGCTTCAATGTCGTGCTGCAAAGCATCGGCATCAATGGATGCGCCCAGTGCGGCGGCTTGATCCTGCATGTCATCGTATTCGCGCACCGAAAGCCAGTTGCGGCCCTCATTGCTTTGGGCGCGGGCAACGCTCACCATGCGGTTGGCGCCGACATAATCACGCGCCGCCAAATGAACTTTCGCGTCTTCAATGGCCGTTTTGAACTGGGACAGGGTCTTCTGATGCTCGACTTCATACAGGCGGGTCTCAACGGACAGGGTGGCACCCGAGTGCTTGGACTGCTCGGAACGGGCGGCGGCCAATTTGCCTGCGATGAAGGAGTCTTCAGGGGCCAAATCATGGGCTTCGCCATAAGACTGCGCTGCCTGGGCGTACAGTTTTTTGGACATCGCATCGTCGCCGGCAGCCAGCAATGCCGCCTGCTTGGCATCGCGCGCAGTGGCCAATGGATCGCCACCCTTGCCAGGCTCCTTGCCAGTCTCTTTGACGGGTGGATTGACGGAAGGCTGCCCGGGCTGTTCCGGCGTTTTCACCTCAGGGACAATCGGAGTCTTGGTTACACCGGGAGCGGGCGCCGGGCGCAAGGCGCCCACGCTGCCTTGGGCTTGCTTGAGGGCAGTGAAATAAGCGGCGCGATCGCCTTCAGGGAGCTGCAAAGGATCGACGCGCTCAAGGGCTTGCTTGGCCTGCCTGGTTGAACCGGCCTGGAGCAACTCCATGCCTTTTTTGAAGAGGTCAGTCGAAGTGGAGGAGGTGACATCCTGAGCCACCACCATGGTGGTGGCGCCAACGGCAAGGCCGGCTGTGATGAGGGCGGCGGCGGCGTGGGTGCGATTGATCAACCTGAGTCTCCAAAAATGGGGAACTGTGAATGGTGTCTGGGCAGGATGGCTTTCATCCGGCGGGAAGTTCATCGTTTGTCATTGCAAAACTCACAAGTCTTGCGATAGTCCGATGAAGCCCGCAAAACAACGCGTACGCGCCGTCTTGCGGATTGTGGGCTGGAAGTCTAAACCCGCTTCCAGCCAACTGCAACTATTTTTTTTTGTTTTCTGACAACCCCCAAAAGCCCTCATGCGGCGCTTTTTTACCCCCTCCTTGACCGATGACTCTGCACCCCCTCTCAACATCCACAACAAGGGGGGGGTTGAAAAACCATTGAACCCTGTTACAATGCCCCTCCTTACCGCCAACCCCTGTAGGCGTATTTTCATAAACTCCAAAGCAAAGGTGCTCCATCATGGCACACAAAAAAGGCCAAGGTTCCACTCAAAACGGCCGCGATTCCAATCCCCAATACCGCGGCGTGAAGCTGTACGGTGGCGAGACCACCAAAACCGGCTCGATCATCATCCGCCAAGTCGGCTCCAAATTCACAGCTGGCTTTAATGTCGGCACCGGAAAAGACTTCACCTTGTTCGCCCTGACCCCGGGCACGGTTGAATTCCAAGGCCGCAAGGTCCATGTGCGCGCTTCTCAAGCCTGATTTCACGGTTCTTGCATCAAAAAAAGACCGGATGCCACGGCGTCCGGTTTTTTCGTGGAAGATGCCATGACCGCGCCCCGCACACGCTCCCGCAACCCCAACTCCCCCCTCCCATGATCATTGATTCTGCCATTATTGAAGTCCGTTCAGGCCCCGGCGGCGATGGCGCCGTCTCGTTTCGCCGCGAAAAAGGCATCTCCAAGGGCGGTCCCTACGGCGGTGATGGCGGACGTGGCGGCAGCGTCATCCTGCTGGCGGACTCCGAGGTCGAGACTCTGCTCGACTTCTCTGGGCGCCACCACTGGAAAGCCCAAAATGGTGAAAAGGGCGGGCGAAAAGGCATGCATGGGGCCGATGGCGCCGATCTTTTGATCCGTGTGCCTGTGGGCACCCTGATTTACAACGAGCCGGTGGCCGGCGAATTGCCCAAGGAGGTGGCACCCGAGACCGACATGGATGCCTACCTTGACGAAATCTTTTTGAGTGGCACTGAGCGTGCCGCCATCCACGCCCCCGAACCGGATTCCAAGCCGGTCGGCGAACTGATTGTGGACATGCAC
>CANIYR010000075.1 GCA_947471825.1 Phycisphaeraceae bacterium
GGATGAAACCCAGGTACGACTTGCCGGCACCGTGGTCCACCAATGTCAATTCGGCCTTTTTTTTCAGGGATTCCTCAATCAAGGGCGCAATGAACTGGACCAGGTGGTTGACCTGCTTCAATTTGCGCCGGCTGTCCTGGTTGAGTTTGCCATCACGGGTCAGGATGTGCAACTCCTTGAGCAGTTCAAGGGATTGGCCGGGTTGGATGTCGGGGGCGTCGGTCATGGGGAAAGTCTATCGTCTGGGCGAGCCCATCCACGCCCGGCGGTTTTGCGCCACGCGGGAAAACAGGTCGGCATCGGCCTGCGCCAAAAACACGAAGGTGACGCGCTCGGGCAGTGTGGCGCGCAGCAAATGGCCGTGCACGTGGCCGAATGCGATCTTGGCGGCGCGCTCCTTGGGGAAGCGGAAAGCCCCGGTGGAAATGGCCGGAATCGCCAGGTGCCGGACGCCCAGCAGGGCGGCCATCTCCAATGCGCGCGCATGGCACGAGGCGAGCATGTTGTCCTCCAGCGTGTAACCAAGTTGCGCCGTCTCGTCGCCGGGCGCACCCGGCACGCCGGTATCGCGGATGCCATGCCAAACCGGTCCGACCGCGTGCAGAATGTGACGGATGCCGCGTGCTTCGAGATCAAAAGCCGGCGAGACCTTCACACCTCCTGTGGGGCAGCCCCCCAGCGTGCGGTTGAAGTCCATCAGTTGCGAACCGGCGGCGCGGTGGATGGCGCCGTCCACCCCGCCGCCGCCGAGCAAACTTTCATTGGCGGCATTGACCAAGGCATCCACGCCGAGCTCAGGAGGCAGGGTGGCGATGTCGCCGGCCACGACACCCATGCGCAACAAAGGGGCATCCATGGCATCATCGGCATTGGCGGGCTGGGGCAGTGAAATGGAAGGCATCCGGCACATTCTATCCAACCGCATCAGCCGGCCTGCCACCCCTGAACCGCACCGATTTTCACCCCGTAAACCCGGCTCAAATTCGCCTCCGTCAACACGCCGCCCGCTGCGCCGGTAGCCAGCAAACGCCCCCCTTGCATAAGCCAGGCATCATCGGCGAATTCCGCCGCCAGATTCAGGTCATGCAACACCGCCACCACGGTCAGGCCTTGGTCCACCAGCAAACGCAGCTTGCCAAACAAGGAGGCCGCCTGCGCGGGATCCAAATGGGCATCCGGTTCATCGAGCAACAGCACGCCGCCCTTGGCCCCCTCCAACTGCGCCATGGCCCTGGCAAACAGAACCAGGCGGCGCTGACCGCCCGACAGGGCGCCCAATGGGGCCGCTGCCAACGCCGTCAATTCAAAAAAAGCCAAGGCACGCCCGGCGGCCGCACGGGTGGCCGCGCGCGACTCACCCAAGGCAATCCGGCCCATCCCCACCGCGTCCTCAACCGGGAAAAAATCGCCACCGGAAGTTTGGTGCGGAACCCAGGCGATTTGTGCAGCCAAAAGCTTGGCCGAAACGCGCCCCATGCCCCCGCCCTTGAAGAGCAACTCCCCGCAAGTGGGTTTGCGCAAACCGGCCAGCAAAGACAACAACACACTTTTGCCGGCGCCATTGGGTCCCAAAACGACCGTCAGCCGTCCCATGCGGGCGGCAGCCGTCAAGCCTGAGAGAACGGGTGCTCCTGAACCGAATGAAAAACCCACATCACGAAGGGTGAAAGCAGGGTTGATTTGCGAGGCAGGAGAATGAACCATTGCAATGTCATCGTACCTGTTGATAAAAAAGATAATATTGTCTTATAATATGGCGCATCCCTCCCACCCCCTTTTTGGAGACCCCCATGATTCACGAAGTCACCGGCGACCTGCTTCTTTCCCGCGCCCAAGTCATCGCCCACGGCGTGGCCCCCTTGGATGATTTCAAAACCGGCCTGGCTTTGGCCCTGCGCGAAAACTGGCCGGCCATGGCCAAAGATTACCGCCATTATTGCCACACACAAAGCCCCAAGCCGGGCTCGCTATGGATGTGGGGCGGCGCAGGCGGCATGCGCATTGCCAACCTGCTGACCCAGGAACCGGCGGCCATCGCCGGCGGGCACCCCGGCAAAGCGGAGTTGTCCCATGTGAACCACGCCTTGCACGCTTTGGCCAAAGTCGTCAAGGATGAAAAATTCACCTCCGTGGCCCTGCCCCGCCTGGCCTGCGGCGTTGGCGGATTGGATTGGGTCAATGTGCGTCCGCTGATCGAAACCACCCTGGGCGGATTGGGCATTCCGGTCTATGTCTATGCGAGCTACAAGAAGGGCATCGCCGCGCAAGAAACCGGCTTGCCTGGGAAATAAAGCAGGGCTACGCCATAAGCGGCATGTTCAACCCAATAGAAATCCCCGGCATGTCCCGGGGATTTCTATTGGGTTGGCGGCATGCCCCATTCCGCCCTTTCTGGGATGATGGACCGCCGTTTTGCCCATGGCCGCATGGGGCCGGCGCCCGTCCCGCCTTGAAAGGTCCGCCTGTGGAACACGCCGCACCCAAAACCCGCGAGCCGCATTGGTGGCAGGGGCTCACCCGTTACCACGCGCTGGTGTTGCTGGTTGCCTGGCTGGGCTGGACTTTTGATGTGATGGATGCGCTCCTGTGGACCTTCGTCAAGATGCCGGCGACCGCCGAGTTGCTGCATCTGCCCGATGATCACGCGGATGTCAAGCTGTGGGCCGGCGGCATCCAGGCCACGCTTTTGATCGGCTGGGCCACCGGCGGCATCCTGTTCGGCATGCTCAGCGACAGGATCGGCAGAACCCGCACCCTGGTCATCACCATTCTGATGTATTCGGTGTTCACCGGCCTGTCATTCTTCGCCCAAAACATCGGTCAGCTGGCCCTGTGCCGTTTCTTGACCGGCCTTGGCGTCGGTGGCGAATGGGCCAGCGGCGCCGCGTTGCTGGCCGAAGCCTTTCCGCCCCGGGCCCGCGTCTGGGTGGCCTGCATCCTGCAAAGCGCCGCCAGCATCGGCATCGTGCTGGCCAATTCGATTTGCGGGGCGTTGCTCGCCCACGGCCACAGCTGGCGCTACGCTTTTCTCATCGGCATCGCGCCCGCCTTGCTGACGGTCCTGATCCGTCTTGGCATCAGGGAACCCGATGCCTGGCGGCAAACCATCCATGACCACGGAGCCCGTGCCGTCGGCTCGCTGTGCGAACTGTTCTCCCTACGCTTCCGCCGCGACACGGTGGTTTGCGTGCTCCTGGCCATCTCCGGCGTGTTCGGCATCTGGGGCGCCAATTATTGCGCGCCGGAACTGCTGAGCCAAGTGGCCAAGGCTGACAAAGTGCTCATTTCCAATGTGCAAACCGCGGCGCAGATGGCCGGCTTTCTGGCGTGCGCGCCCCTGGCTGTTTACGGCGGGCGGCGCCTGGCCTTCGGCTTTTATTTCCTGGGCAGCCTGATCTCCACCCCGCTGGCTTTTTATCTTTCAACCGGTCCGAACAGCGCAATGTTCTGGGTCCCCCTGATGGGGTTCTTCACCGGCGGCATGTTCAGCGGCTACATCATCTATTTCCCCGAACTTTACCCCACCCGCCTGCGCGCCACCGGTTCCGGCTTCTGCCTGAATGTCGCCCGCTACGCCGCCGCCGCCGGTCCGTGGCTGATGGGCTGGATGCAAGGTTTCCTGACCCTGCCGCAAGCGGCTTCCCTGATTGCGCTGATTTATCTTTTGGGGTTGGGGGCGCTGCTGTTTGCGACGGAAACCAAGGGGAAAGGACTGGTGGAAGATTGAGGGTCTGAGGCCATACAATGAACGGCTTATGAACCAGTGGCTCACCATCCTAAGCGGGGTTTTGGCGGTTCTGCTGATTGCCGGCGTGGGTGCCTTTGCCAGGCACCGGCTGTGGCTGACGCAGGAAGCCGACAAGAGCCTGCTTTCCCTCATCCTGCGCATTTTGATGCCTTGTTTGGTGGCCGACACCATCATCGGCAATGAAGCGCTCAGGGAACCGCTGCGCGTGGCCATGCCGCCACTCTTGGGCTTTGGTTTGCTGGTGGTCAGTTTTGCCGTTGTGCGCCTGTTTTTGGTCGCCGGCGGCAAATGGGCCAGTTTGGTCACCCCTGCCCAAAAACGCACTTTCACACTGACCACCGGATTGCAAAATTACGGCTATCTGCCGGTGCCGCTCACCCAATTGCTGTTCGACAAGACCACCATGGGTCTTTTGCTGCTGCACAATGTCGGCGTGGAAATCGGCCTGTGGACGGTCGGCTTGGCCATTCTCACCGGCCGCGTGGGCAGGGATTGGTGGAAAGGTTTCGTGAACCCCATCACCATCGCCATTGTGCTGTCCTTGGCCGCCAACGCGCTCAATTTGCGCGCATGCCTGACCGCCTGGCATGCGGATTTCGTCTTCACGACACTGCACACCTTGGGGGTCTGCTCCTTCCCCATGGCGCTCTTGGTGGTGGGCGCGACCATCCTTGATTTCTGGCCGGCGCTGGCCCCGCGCCAAGGGGCGCGCACCATGGCGCTGGCGTGCTTCATGCGCGCCGGGGCACTGCCTTTGGTCTTCATCGGGGTGGCCTGCGCCCTGCCTTGCTCACCCGAGCTGAAGCGCGTGCTGGTCATCCAAGGGGCCATGCCGGCCGCACTCTTTCCCATTGTCATGGCACGCAATTTCGGCGGCGATCCGCCGGCTGCGCTGCGGGCGGCCCTTTCCACCACATTGCTTGCGCTGGTGACCATCCCGCTGTGGATCACCGTGGGATTCAAGCTGGCCGGCATCGCGCCGTAAACCGCGCAACATGCATGTGAAAAAGCCGCGCCAAGACGCGGCTTTTTCTTTTTCAGTGTTTTTTTCAGCGCATCACATCATCCGACGAAACCAACCGGATGCCGGCGGCATGCACACCCTTGACGGTGCCCGGGCAGACGTAATCCAAACGGAGCGTGCGATGCAATTCGACAGGTTCCATGACGGCCTGGCCGTCTTTGTCCTTCTTTTCGGCACCCGTGATGGCGTCCTTGGCCGGGGCCAACAGGGGCTTCCCGGTTGCCGGATCATTGACCGGCTGGGTTTCCCCGTAAATGCCGGACACATAAATGGAGAAGGCATCCACATCCTCGCCCTCAACCGCCGGCCAGATGGCCAGGCTGTCATGGATGAAATCCTTGCCAGGATGCTGCATGCCTGCGATTTTGAGCATCGGCTCGGCAAGCGCATTGCCGCAGATCCTGTAGACCGTGTTGTAAACTTGCTGCGGCACCGGCTCGTTGCAACTGCGGATGCGGCCGGTGTCGGTCACCACTTCAATGCGGGGGATGAACATGATCGGCTTCTCTTCGCGGTTTTCCACGCGGAAAGTCATGTACCACCACCATTTGATTTTGCCGTCAGCCTGCTTGATGGCAACGGCTGCCGGGGTGCCGTGGGTGAATTGCAAAGCCCATCCGGTGTTGGCGGGGGAAGCCACCGGATAGGGCAACTTTTCCGCCTTGACCACGGCGGGCGCGGGGGCAGCCGGTGCCGCATCCTCCGCACCCGCGGGGAAAATCATCAAGGAGGCTGCGGCCGCAGACAGCAACAGGCCGGGGGCGCGGAAGAAAACTGCGGCGTCAGGCTGGCGATTCATCGTGACCTCAATGGGAAAAAGGGCCCAAGCATTCGGTGGCATGGATGGCATTGTAGGGGCCGACAAGCGGGGGTCAATTTTTTTTTGAAGCCAATTTGAACCCGCCATCCCCATGAAAAAACCCGGACGAATCCGGGTTTTGTGTCTGATGCCGTCGATAGGGATCGAACCTATGACAAGCTGATTAAGAGTCAGCTGCTCTACCAACTGAGCTACGACGGCCAAGGGGCGGATATTTTCCCGATTGGCGGCCTTTTGTCAAATGGGCAAAAGGCCGCGAGACCCCCGCTTTATCAACGGGGGTCTCGCCCGTTTTTGCCCCTCCGGCCGATCAGACACCCACCGGTTCTCCGGGGGCCGAAGGTTGCAGGCGCATGTCAGCCAATTCATCCTCATGATCCGCCATGTCCAAGCCGCCACCGGAGCCTAGCAAAAGCAGGGGTGCGGCCAGCGCAATGGAGGACCATGTGCCGGTCAGGACGCCGACCAGCATGGCGAAGGCAAAGCCGTGGACGGCCGGGCCGCCGATGGCATAGAGCATCACACTGGAGATAATGACCGTGCCGGTGGTCAAAAGGGTGCGCGACAGCGTGTGGTTGATCGCATCGTTGATGTGCTGGGCGGTGACCACCTTGACCTTGCCGCGGTATTCGCGGATGCGGTCGAACACCACCACCGTGTCGTTGACGGAGTAGCCCATCACGGTCAGCAGGGCGGCCACCATGGCCAGGTTCATCTTGAAGTCATGGATGTCGAGCATGCGGCCAAGGGCCGTGTGCGACAACCAGCCGGAAAGCGCGATCGCACCCAGGGCGACACCCACATCGTGAAGCAAGGCGATCACGGTGGCGATGCCGAACCGGACGGCGTTGAAACGGAACCAAACATAGCCGGCGATGCCCAGGAACGACACCAAGAGCGCAAAGAAGGCGTCTTTCTGCATGGTGCCCGAAACCTGGCTGCCAAAAACGGTGACGTCATCAAAGGCGGTGGCGCGCTGCAGGGCATCATGCACCAGTTCGCGCTGCGTCACGGCCAAACCGCCGGAGCCGAACAGGGAGCCGGCATCGTTGATGTAGGAGGTCTGATCGTCGGCCGTCACCACCGCAAAAGCGGACCATGTCTTGGAATCGCCGGAACCGGCTTCGGCTTCGAGCGGCACCACTTTCCAATGCCGGGGCTCAAGCTTGTCATGCGGGGGCTGGTTGCGCATGCGCTTCAGGCGTTCCTGCATCTGGGGCAGCGTCAGGGCCGGCTTGAGGCCTTCGACGACCACCGCCACACCGCCTTGGTATTCGCGCACGTCAGCGTCCACGCCGGCGGGGATGTCGCGCTTGAGGACTTCGGCCAAATTGGCCGAAACCACCGGAATCAAGTGGGCGCCATCGGCCTTGGCCGCCAGTGACGCGCCGGCAAAAGACACCGAAGGCTCGGCATCCAGATCCCCGGCCAGGGCCGTCTGCACCACTTCGGTGACGGCGCGGGAATCGGTGATCAGGGTCTTGAGGCTGAATTCGCCGTAACGGCTCTCGCCATCCTTGGGGTCTTTCTCGCCCTTGCCCACGCCGATGAGGTACTCGGCTGAGAACTGGGTGAAATCCACCGCGGCTTCGGGCGCATTGGCGCGTCCGGCGGCAAATTCCTTCTCCGCTTCGGCATGGCGGGCCTTGGCATCCCGCACGATCGGGCGCACGCGCTCGGACAAGGCGGCCTGCCCCGTGGGTACGGGCCTGTCCTGCTGAAGCAGGGTGGCCACCCGGATGACTTCCCCGATGCGTTCGCGCACATCCTCCAACTTCAATTTTTGACGGATGCTCTTGCCTTCCGCATCCTTCTTGCCGGGGGCCTCTTCCTTCAACCGGAAGCCCACCTGCGAACCGGCGCGGAATTCCACATCCAGCAAATCCTTGCCGCGGGAAACGGCGAACACAATGGCGACAACGCACAGGATGGAGGTGATCGGCAGGAACACCCGGCCCAGCCGAACCCAGGGGATGTTGGGGGTGAGCGCCCGCTGCAACCCGGGCCAAACCGTCGGCAGCATGTGGATTTTGCGGGGTTTGAAAACCCACACATAAAGATCAAGGAAAACGTAGGCGCCAAACAGCGAAGTGAACAGCGACACCAGGATGCCGATGCCCAAGGTGACGGCGAAGCCCTTCAGGTCGGCGGGGGTTTCCACCAGGTTGAAAGGCGGCAGGCCGGCCAGCACCCAGGCGACCAGCAACTGCGTCACATGCGAATCGATGATGGTGGCCATCGAACGGTGGTGGCCGTCGTGGATGGCGGACAGCAACTCCTTGCCATGGAATGTTTCCTCGCGGATGCGCTCGTAAATGAGCACGTTGGCGTCCACCGCAATGCCGATGGTCAGCACCATGCCGGCGATGCCGGGCATGGTGAAGGTGGAGTTGAAGACGGCCATGATGCCCAGCACCAGGAGCAGGTTGGCCACCAGCGCGATGATGGCGGTCAGCCCCGGCACAAAGTAATAGAACACCATGAAGGCGCCCACCACGATGAACGACCAAAGGGCGGCAGACATGCCCATTTCCAGGTTTTCGCCGCCCAATTCCGGGCCGGTGGTCTTCTGGCTGACCGGAGCGCCCGAAATGCGGCCATCGAGCGATCCGGCGCGCATGGTGTTGACCAGGTAATCCACCTCTTGCGGGGTGTAACTGCCGGTGATTTGCCCGCCGTCGGAGAGTTTGCTTTGCAGATTGGGGGTGGTCAGGATGCGGCCGTCCAAAAGCACCGCCATCAAACGCCCCACATGGGCGCCCGTCATGTCCCCGAGCAGGGCGGCCCCCTGCTGGTCCA
>CANIYR010000076.1 GCA_947471825.1 Phycisphaeraceae bacterium
AAGGATATCGAGGAACTTTTCGGGACTTTGTACGAAGTGCGGTCAAACATCGAAATCTTGCCCTGAATTCCTGTTAAAACGGGGGTCCACCAAGCAAAAAGCCGCCCTTTGGGGCGGCTTTTTGCTTGGTGGATGACGCATTTCACGTCGTGTATTCCGCGTTGATCTTCACATAGTCGTACGACAGGTCGCAGCCCATCCAAGTGACTTCCGCCCGGCCCGCGCCCATCGAGAGCGTCATGGCAATGTCCTTCGCTTTCATGGCCGCTTGCAGTTTGGCGAAACTCTCCGGCGATTGCTTGACCGGGGTGCCGTTCTTGTAGACGGCGATGGCGGCCTTGCCCTTTTCGCCGATCGTCAGTTTCATTTTCTTCAGGTCCACGCCCTTGGCGCCGCTGTAGCCGGCGGCGGTGACGATGCGGCCCCAGTTGGGGTCGCCGCCGTAGACCGCGCACTTGACCAGCGGCGAATTGACGATGGACTTGGCGATCAGGTCGCCTTCCTTTTCGCTCTTGGCGCCGGCCACAGTCACATGGAAGACTTTGGTCGCACCTTCGCCGTCGCGCACGATCATTTCTGCCATTTGCCGGCAGAGGTTGGTGAGGGCTGAAAGGAACTTGGCGTAGTCGGCCGTGCCGGTTTTGACGGGGGTGTTTTGCGCCGCGCCATTGGCCAGCACCAGCACCACATCGGAGCAGGAGGTGTGCTGATCCACGCTGATTCGGTTGAAGGAGGACTTGGTCGCGTCCTTGAGTGCCTTGGACAGCGCGGTTGGCGTCACGGCGCCGTCGCAGGTGATGAAGCCGAGCATGGTGGCCATATTGGGGGCGATCATGCCCGAACCCTTGCAGATGCCGGCCAGGGTGCAGGTCTTGCCGCCGAGTTTGACGGTGATGCCGCACACCTTGGCGGTGAGGTCGGTGGTCATGATGGCTTCGGCGGCATTCTGCGCAGACAGGGCGTCGTTGCCCAGCTCGGGGATGGCGGCGGCAATGCCGGCCACCACTTTGTCCATCGGCAGGGGCACGCCGATGATGCCGGTGGAGGCCACCACCACTTCCTTGGCCGTGCAACCGATTTCAACAGCCACCAGTTTGCACATGAGTTCTGCGTTTTTGAGACCCGGCGCGCCGGTTGAAGCATTGGCATTACCTGCATTGACCACCACCGCGCGGGTGCCTTTGGTTTTCAAATGCGCTTGGGTGACGATGATCGGCTCGGCCGGCGTGCGCGAAGTGGTGAATACCCCGGCCGCGGCGCAGGGGCGGTCGGAAACCAGCAGCATCAGGTCCTTCTTGCCTGACTTCTTGATGCCGGCTGCGAGTCCGGCGGCATAGAAGCCCTTGGGGGAGGTGATGCAAAAGGGTGCGGCGGGTGATTTTGGGGTGGGGGTTTTGGCCATGGGGTGGGTGTTTTAGCAAAAAGACACCCGGATGGCGGGTGGCTTGCCGGCAAAACAAAACCGGGCCGCCACCGTCAGGTGTTTCCGGCCTGCGCAAAGGCAACTTCCCGGTAATGCCCGCTTTGCGCCATCAATTCATCGTGCGTGCCGGATGCCGTGATCCGCCCTTCCTCAAGCACCACGACCCGGCCGGCCTGCCGGAGCGTCTGCATCCGGTGGGCGACGAAAATCACGGTGCGGCCGCGCATGGCGCCTTCCAGGGCGGCCATGATTTCGCGCTCGGTGTCGGGGTCGATGGAGGCGGTGGGATCGTCCAGAATCAGGATGGCCGGGTCGGTGAGTAAAGCGCGGGCCAGGGCGATGCGCTGGCGCTGGCCGCCGGATAGGCCGTTGCCACCCTCCGAGAGCACGGTGTCGTAGCCTTTTTCCATTTCCATGATGAAGCCGTCGGCATGCGCGATGGCGGCCGCCTGGCGGATTTCCGCCAGGGTCGCATCCGGTTTGCCGAAGGCGATGTTGCTGGCGATGGTGTTGGAGAACAGGAAGGTTTCTTGGAACACCACGCCGATGTTGCGCCGCAGTCCGTCAAGATCAAGCTCGCGGGCATCGGTGCCATCCAGGCTCACCGTGCCGGAATCCGGGTCGTGAAAGCGCGACACCAGCGACAGCAGGGTGCTTTTGCCTGCGCCTGTGGGGCCCAGGATGGCCACCCGCGTGCCGGCGGGGATGGCAAGGCTTACGCCGCTCAGGGCCGGCTTGCCGGGGGTGTGGCCGAACGACACGTTGTCGAAGTTTATTTCCCCGCGCAGGCGGCCGGTTTTCGGGGCGCCGGGCTTGCTTGAGATGCGGGCCGGTTCGTCCAGCACCTCGAACACGCGGCGGGCGCCGTTGATGGATTGCTGGACGGTGCCGGCTATCTGGGCCATCACGCCGATCTGGTTGGAGAAGCGCTTGAGCAGGCCGTAGAAAAAGAGCAGGCCGGTGCCAAGCGCCAGGCGCGGGTGCCCGGGTTCGTCATGGCAATAAATCCAGCCGCCGTAGAAGAACAGGATGATGATCGGCAGCTGGGTCAGGAATTCGGCCATGGGCGTGAAGACTGCGACACGGCGCGTGAGCCACCCGGCGTGCTTGGCGACCTCATCCGACGCATCCTGGAATTTTTTGCGTTCGCGCTCCTGCATGCCGAAACCCTTGACCACATGCACACCCTGCGCATTTTCAGCCAGGATTCGGATGGCTTCGTCGAGCAATTCGCTGTTTTTCTTGTACGCCGGCTTCACGTTTTTGGAGAAGCGCATCGTGGCCCACAGCACCAAAGGGACCGGCAGCAGGCAGGCGCACGCCAGGCGCCAATCCAAAAGGAACATGGAGCCCAGGAAAAAGACCAGAGTGACTGTCATGTTGAGGGATTCCAGCAGCACGCCGTCAATGAACATGCGCAACTGGAAGACGTCGTAGGTCACCCGGTTGATGAGCGATCCGGAGGCCTGCTTGTCGAAAAAACGGAATGAAAGGCGCTGCAGCCGGTCATACACTTGGGTGCGCAGATGCGATTGCAGGCGGGCAACCATCGCGCCTTTTTGAGCCAACAGCCGGCTTTCAATCAGCCAGCGCAGGATGCCCACCACGATGATGGCGCAGCAAATGGCCAAAGCCTGGTCAAACAGCGGCCAAGCATCCGGCGGCCGGAGGCCCAAGGGCCATTTGACCGCATGCATGGGTTCCAGCGTACGGGCCAGCACATCAACACCAAGGCCGAGCAAGCCCAGCCCGCCCAAGGTGAGCGTCAGCATCAGGCCCTGCATGAGCAGCAACCCGAGAACCTGCCCCTTGCGCTCCCAGGCGATGAGGAAAAGGCGCCGTGCGACAAGCGCGGTGGTCAGGGTGGGTGTGGCGGATGGGGGTGTCGTTTCAGGCACGGCTGGCTTTGTCGGCACTTTTCAGTGTTTGCCGTAGACCTGATCGGGGTCGAAAGTTTTCTCAAGCACGATTTTCATATCCTTGGCCGCGCCAGGGCCGGTGGAAATTTCACGGTAGAAGCAGTTGGGGCGGCCGGTGTGGCAGGATGCGGTCACACCGCCAACCGTGGAAGCGCCGACGACCACGCGGGCCACCAGGCAATCCTGGTCGCAGTCGGTCAGCAGTTGCACGACTTTCTGGGTCATGCCGCTTTCTTCCCCCTTGAACCACAATTTGCCGCGCGAGCGCGACCAGTAGTAGATGAAGCCGGTTTCGAGGGTTTTGGCCAGACTGATCTCATTCATGTAGGCGAACATCAGCACGGCGCCGGAATCGGCGTGCAGGGTGATGCAGGGGATCAGGCCGTTTTCATCGAACTTGGGCGCGAATCCCAGTCCTTCTTCGAGGGTTTTTTTGTCAGACGGCCGGGGGGGGAAAGGGGTGGGCATGAGGTGCGGTGCGGATGGGCGCCAGCGGTGGATGGGGAGTGGCTCGGAAGGGCTCCAATTGTAGCAATTTGCCGTAAGCGTCCGCCGCGGCCGTTACAATTGCCTCCCGCCGTTTTCCGCGCATCCCAAGCACCACCACGGTAACCTGATGAAATTTCTCAAACGCCAAGCCCTCGAAACCAAGACCAAAGCCGAGATCGAAAAAATGCGCGAGGCGGGCCGTCTGGTGCGCCAAGTGCTGGACCGTTGCCAGGCTTTCATCCGCCCCGGGGTGACCACGCGCATGATTGACGAAATGGCCGACCTGGTGATCCGAGAAAACGGCGGCGAAGGACTGTTCAAGAATTATCCGGGGCCGACGCCGTTCCCCTCGCACCTGTGCATTTCGGTGAACGAGGTGGTGGTGCACGGCATCGCCGGGGATTATGTGATCAAGGAAGGGGACATTGTCGGCGTGGACTGCGGCGTGCGCTTGAACGGCTGGTGCGGTGACGCGGCCACCACCATCCTGGTGGGCAATGTGGCGCCCGAAACCCGACGCCTGTGCGAGGAAACCCAAAAAGTCCTGGCTTTGGCCGTTGAAAACATCCGGCCGGGCCGCAAGTGGAGCGAGGTGGCCCGCGTGATGCAGCAGCATGCCGAGGGCTGCGGTTACGGTGTGGTGCGCAATTTCATCGGACACGGCATCGGCAAAAAGCTGCACATGGATCCGCAGGTGCCGAATTTTGTCAGCCGCGACCTGCTCAAGAACGACTGGGTGCTGCAGGAAGGCATGACCATCGCGGTTGAACCCATGGTCAACATGGGCACGCCGGATGTGGAGGTGCTGGCTGACGGATGGACGGTTGTGACCAAGGACCGCAAGCCGTCGGCTCACTACGAGCATACGGTCGCGGTAACCAAGACCGGCGCGGATTTGCTGACCGACGGCAGGTAAATAGGGTGGAAGGCGCATACCAACCGGCCTTACAATGCGGTCGGAGATCCCCATGCACCACCCATGCGACAAGTGCGACGCCAAGGCCACCTGCCACCAGGTGGAGATTTTCGATGGCGTCAAAACCATCAGTCACCTTTGCGACAGGCATGCTGCCGAGGCCGGTTTGGGTGCGGCCTGTTTGTCTGCTTGGGCACCCCCGGGTTTGCTTGAGGCCCTTCAGTCCGCATCCACGGCCGCCCATCCGCCGGCCAAGTCGCCGGGTATGGAGACGTCCTGCCCGGGTTGCGGCCAGACGCTGCGCGATTTCCATATGCAACACCTCTTGGGATGCTCCGAATGCTACCGCATATTCGAGGGTGCTCTTTCGGTGGTGGTGGAACGCGCACAGAAAGGCGCCAGCCACCATGTGGGCAAGGTTCCTGCCGCTCCCGCCCATTTGGCCCAGCAGGAACGGGCCGACCGCATGGCTGTTCTGTTGCGCATGCGTGGGCGTTTGGATCAGGCCGTGCGGGTTGAGGATTACCGTCTTGCCGCATCCCTGCGCGATCAAATCAGCAGATTTGAGCAGGGGCTCCGGGTTTCGTTATTGCATAAGGAACCGGCGCCATGATGAAGAATATCCCCATCCCGGGCGATTTGGCGGGGGAGGGCTCTTTTTGCGGAACCGGTCCGGACGGAGATGTGGTGGTGTCCAGCCGTGTGCGTCTGGCGCGCAATCTGGCTGGCCACCTGTTCACTCATCAGGCTTCGCATGCCGAGCGCCGTGGCATTTTGGATGCGTGCCGCAGTCCGGTGCTTGAGTTGCTCGGCCCCGGGTGCGCAGGCGTCCGGCTTTTCGGGGATCCGGTTTGGATACGCATGGACTCGGCGGCCGCCGAAGACAAGCAGTTGCTGCTAGAGCGCCATCTGATATCGCGCGGGATGGCCCGCCGCGACCGTGAATTTCCGCGGGCGGTGGCGGCTGCGGCGGATGGGTCGCGTTCGGTCATGGTGAACGAGGAGGATCATTTGCGCTTGCAGGCCGTGTTCAAAGGCCTGGCCTTGGAAGAGGCTTTTGCCGCAGCTGATGCGCTTGATGATTCCTTGTCTCAGAAGTTGGAATTGGCTTTTTCCAGGCGGTTCGGATTTTTGACCGCATGTCCGACCAATGTTGGCACCGGTTTGCGGGCAGGCGTCATGTTGCATTTGCCTGCGCTGGCGGCAACCTGTGAGATTGAAAAAGTGAAGGCTGTCGCCCGCGACACCGGATTGGCGTTGCGCGGACTTTACGGCGAGGGTACCGAGCCCATGGGCGACCTTTATCAGATTTCGAACCAAACCACCCTTGGCCGGTGCGAGCGTGAAATCCTGGCGGATTTTTCCCAAGGAATCGTTCCCCAAGTCGTGCGCTATGAGCGCGAGGCCCGCGCGGCCTTGGCCAAACACCGGTCGCTGTGGCTTAAAGACCATGTCAGGCGCGCGTGGGGCGCACTGACGCACGCCCACCTGATGCCCACCAAGGAGGCACTGTCTTTGCTTTCCCAATTGCGTCTGGGCGTCCAAACGGGGATGCTCCCGGATGTTTCAGACGCGCGGTTGGCGCGCTTGATGTTTTTGGCGCAGCCGGCCCATTTGCAAAAATTCTTGGGTAAACGCCTTGCGGCGGCCGAGCGGCGTCAGGAGCGTGCTGGGTTGATTCGCGATGCCCTTGCAAAAGCGTAAGGTGGACGTATAAAAACGGTTGCCCGTCAAAACAAATAATGCATAGGGGCTTTCCGCGCCTTGGCAGGCAAAACGCAGCCATCCGGGATTGATTTGCCGGTCGCATGGCGTATGCGTCAAAAATGACCGAGGTTTATTTCATGGGAATTCCCGATGAAAGAATCCTTGCGGAAAAATCCGCAAGCTCTGTCGCCCGAACCATCCGTCAAGAAATCGGGATATGGGTCCGCCGTGGTTGCTCGGATAGCGTTGAGCCGTGCCGGGGAGCCTTGGACTTCAAACTTGGAACATGGCAAATCCGTCGGGTTGAGGGATGCACCGGATATGGCCCGCCTTGTCGGCATCAAGATCCTGCGCGACAAGCATCAAGGCAGCCCCGACTTGATCAGGCCGTTCATCGAAGAGGCGAAAGTCACCGGCCAGCTCTAGTATCCCCGCATGGCCCCGGTGTATGAGATTGGCCGGTTGCCTGGAAATGTCCTTTATTCCACGATGAAACGTATTGAAGGGCACACTCAGGAGCGCATGCTTCATCAGCGCAACGGCATGCGCGACCGCTTGGATTGTTTCATTCGCGTATTCGGACAGGTTTCGCAACCCCTGGCTTGCGCACATTCCAAGGGATTGCTTCACAGAGATTTGAAACCGCACAATGTGATGGTGGGTGAGTTTTGGGAGGTTCAGGTGATTGATTGGGGTTTGGCCAAAGTACTGAGCCCTGCCTTGCGGGTTAAATCCCCCGGCGGTTTGCCTTTGCCTTTCTCCTCCCTTTGTGTTGACCATGGGTCCAAGGACACGGGGTCCCCACCTCAGGCCCGTGCCGCTGCGGTGATGGGTACGCCAGCCCATATGTCGCCGGAACAGGCGCGCGGTGATGAAAGCTTCATGAGCACGCCTTCGGCTCTGTTTGGATTGGGCGCCATTTGACCGGATATCCGCCGTTTGCGGGGTCTGCCGGAATCGAATCCTGCGACAAGGCCTGCCGCCCGGATTTGACGGAGGCGTATGGACGCCAGCGCGCATGCAGGACGGGCGATGACTTGCGAATCAAGGGCGAAATGAAGGCTTTGGCGAACCAATAAATCCGATTCTTGGTTTAATTTTCAATGCTCGTCATTTTCACACTGGTGATTGGCTTGGCTGCGGTTGGATGGTTGTGGCCATATCAGCAGGCTGACATTGCCAACCGTGAGGCCGCCTTGGAATTCACGAAAGTCTTCATGGCCAAAGAAGAAGCGCGGCTGCTTCTCATCGGCGCCGCCAAAGGTTCGGTGGCGGAGTGAAATGTGCATCGGCCCAAGCATTATCATTCCCCCATGCGCACCAAAACAACCATCGGTCTTTTCTCAGCCGCTTGCCTGGCATTCGTGCATCAGGGATGCGGCAAACAACCCGCCGAGCCGTCACAGCCCACCAAGGCTCCGCAAACCCCCGCTTTGGTTTCCTTGCCGCTTTTGCGCGCGGAAGCGGCGTTCCCAGGCTTGCACTTCGAGCGGCCGCTGCTGGCCACCCATGCGCCGGGATATTCCGGCCGTTTGTATGTGTGCGAACAGCAAGGCCGCGTGTGGGCATTTGACAACCGGCCGGAGGCCAAGCCTGGCGACCGTCATTTGGCGCTGGATTTGACGGATGCCGCGCTGGCACCCGGCAGCAAAACCATCCCGGGTGAAAATGAGGAGGGTTTGCTGGGGTTGGCCTTTCATCCGCAATTGCAAAAAACATGCGCCGTCTTCGTGCATTACACGGTGACGGCGCCAGGTTTTGGAGGAAGCAAGGACCGTGGACACCGCCGCGGGCGCCTGTCCCGTTTCACGCTGTCGGCGGATGGCTGGACCATGGACCGTGCCAGTGAAACCGTTTTGGCCGAGGTGGATCAGCCGGA
>CANIYR010000077.1 GCA_947471825.1 Phycisphaeraceae bacterium
CCTGCGGCGCCGGGTGGTGGCGCAGTTCCACGAGCGGGCCTCCAATTCGGCGGCTTGCCTGCTGCTGGCCGTCTTGGGCGCGCTCATGAGCCTGTGGCGCCGGGGCAGCATGCCGCTGGTGGTTTACTTTTGGTGTTTCATGCTGGCGGTGGCCTCGCTCATCACCATCAACACCGGCGCCAACATGGCCCGCGCCAGCCAGGCCCGCTTCGGCGCAGGGCTCGCCCTGTTGTGGCTGCCGATCCTCCTGCAGGCGGTGCTGGCCATGGTCATCCTGAGGCGGTTGCGCCGCCCCGGCGGTTGAGGGCGCGCTCGGCCGGCCCTCACCACACCCCTCCACGCTTCCCACCGCATGACCATCATTGACCGTTACATCCTGCGCATCTTCGCCATGAACTTCGTCATTTTGATGACGGTGCTGCTGGCCCTTTTCGTGAGCGTGGACCTGGTGGTCAACTTGGATTCGTTCCTGCGCGCGGCGCAAACCCTGGCCGACAACCACCATACCTGGGTGGGCCGGGAGTTCGCCTGGGTGCTGATGGATTATTACGGGCCCATCTGCCTGATGCTGTATGTGTATTTGTCCGGCATCGTGGTGGTGGCGGCCATGGGCTTTGCCGTGACCTCCCTGCAGCGGACGCGCGAACTGACCGCCATCGTGGCCAGCGGCATTTCGCTGCGCCGGGTGGCGCTGGCCATCGCGGCGGCGAGCCTGGCCCTCAATCTGCTGGCCGCGCCGGTGCAGCAATGGATTCTGCCGCCCCTGGCCAACAAGGCGCTGCGCTCGCACAGTGAAATGAAAAAGGGCCGCGACCTGTCCGACGCCGTGCTGCTCATGCCCGTCAACCGGCGCGGCGACCTGCTGTCGGCGGTCAATTTTGATGCGAACCGGGGCACGCTCACCCGGTTCAGGTTGATGGAGCGCGATGAAACGGGTGCACGCCTGCGCACCCTTGCGGCGGATTTGGCGCGCTGGGACGAGGCGTCCGGCGTTTGGCGGTTCGAGCCGGCCGCGCAGGCGGTGTCCCACCCCGGCGGCTTCGGCGCCCCGCCGGAGGTGAAACCCATGCCCGAATGGCGGACCGACCTGTCGCCCAAGGTCATCCGTTCGCGCCAGAAGGGGAATTTCTCGCGGCTGCTTTCCCTGGGTGACATCGGCGAGATGGCCGACAATCCCGTTTTGCCCGATGACATGCGCGATTCGCTCAAGCGCACCTGGTGGTCGCGCCTGGCGATGCCCATCCTCAACATGCTGTTCACCCTGGTGGCGCTGCCGTTTTTCCTTTCGCGCGTTCCGGTGATCAGCCCCAAACAGGTGATCGGCGCGACGGCGGTTTGCCTGGTTTGCTGGATGGGCGGGGTGCTGATGATGTCGGCCGCCGTGCTGCCGCCGTTTCTGGCGGTGTGGACGCCGGTGGCGCTGACGGCCGGCTTGGCGGGGTGGATGATGGCCCGTGTCAAAACCTGACTTTGGCTGCCATTGGACGGCACGCAGGGCCCTGGCCTGCCGACGTTGGAAGTGCCCGGAATGGTGCGCCATTCATCCGCTGTCAAAGCCGCCCGCCGGCCGGGGTGCAGACCCCTCCAGCACCCCCGTTTTTGTCCGAATCCATTCCTGCAGTCCCACCACCCCCATGAACCACACCCATGCCTACACCCACGCCGATGTCGCCAAATGGCTTGGCATGGAGGAGGTGGCCAAGGGGCAAGCCTACTTGAACGCCGTCAGTGCCCTGGCGGTGGACCCCAAGCGCATCACCGCGCTTGTGCAGGGCACGGCGCGCCGGCCGTATGAGGTGGAGATTGAATTCTGGGGCACCGGCAAGGACTTCGGCATGGATGGCTACTGCACCTGCCCGGTCAGCCATGATTGCAAACATGTGGCGGCCGTGTTGCTTTTGGCCTTGGCCAAGCGGTTGGGCGCGGAGCCGCCCTCCAGCCGGGTCAATCCGGAGGTGACGCGGTGGCTGGAGGCATTCCGCCGCGCCGAGATGGCCAAGAAACAGAAAAAGTTGGCGGTGAAGAAGCCGGCCGAGCGTTTGTTTTATGTGCTGGAGCCGGAGGCGCCGGGCCGGCCGCCCCTGGTCTCGATCTGGAAAGGCACGCCGGAGGCCGACGGCCGGCCCGGCCCGCAACTGGAGTCGTGGCGCAATCTGGAGGCGGCCATCGCCAAGCCGCCAAAATTCGTCGGCGACGACGACTTGGCCTTGCTGCGCCTGTTGTGGGCGCCGCGCAACACGTTTTACGAGGGTTTTCCGCTGGTTGGCGCGGCGGGCCGGCAGGCGCTGGAGGCCCTCTTGGCCGGTGGCCGCTTGTTCTGGCCGGAGGTTTCGCCATCCCGCCGCATGACCGGCAAATCGCTCAAGCAACTGCGGGCCGCCGGGTCGCGGCCGGCCGCTCTGGAGTGGCACAACGCCCTGCGCAGCACCAAATTGGTGCCGCAGTTGCGGGTCACCCCGCCGGCCACCTGCGCCCTGCTTTTTGACGCGCCTTGGTATGTGGATGCCGCCGCCGGATCCGCCGGCCCGTTGGTGTGCGCCTGCCCCGCCGGCCAGTTGGCCGAATTGATGCGCCTGCCGCCCTTGGACGAGGCCGATGTGGCCGCCGTGGGCCTGGTGCTGCGCGAGGTCGCCCCCGCCGTGCCGCCGCCTTCGGCCGCCCGCGAAATGCGGGTGATCGAACTGCCGCCGCAGCCGGTGCTGGCGCTTTTGACGCTGGAATTGTGGGGCGCCAACGGCTTCCGCGGTTACACCTACGCCGACCGCCTGATCGACTGCGCGCGGCCGCGCTTCCGCTACGGGCCGGTCACCGTCAACGCCGAGGACGGCGGCGAATTCTTCACCACGGACGACGGCGAAACGGTGCGCGTCAAGCGCGACGGGCCGGCGGAAAAAAAGTGGCTGGCCGGCCTTTTGGAGCACGGCTTGCTGCCGATCCCCGGCCACATCCTGCGCTCGGCCGACCAGCCGCCCTATTCGCATTACGCCCTTGAAAACGAGGCGGCTTGGGCCGAGTTCATGTCCACCCACCTGACCTACCTGCGCGCCCAGGGGTGGGAGGCGGACATCGGGGACGACTTCCGCCATTTCATGCTGGAAGCCACCGATTGGCAGGCAGACATCGAAGAGGCCGGCGAGGGCTGGCTGAGCCTCGACATGGGCATCGTGGTGGAGGGTGAACGGGTGCCGCTGGCCCCGCTTCTGCGCGCGCTGTTCAAGCGCGATGACCGCTTTTTGAACGCCGAGGCGCTGGCGAAAATCGGCGATGAAGAGCGCATCCTCCTGCCCCTGCCCGGCGGCCAGCGGGTGGGCGTGCCGGCCGGGCGCCTGAAGCCGATCGCCCGCACGCTGATTGATTTGTTTGACGGCTCAGCCGACTCCGGCGATGAACTGCGATTGTCCAAGTGGGATGCGCCGCGGCTGGAGGATCTGGCGGGCCTGGCGCGCTGGCAGTTCACCGGCGAAGAGGCGGTCAAGGGCATGGCCCATCAGCTGCGGCACACCGCCGGCATCCGGGCCGTGGCTCCGCCGGCCGGCTTCAAGATGCAACTGCGGCCCTACCAGTTGGAGGGGCTGGCCTGGCTGCAATATCTGCGCCAGCAGAATCTGTCGGGCATATTGGCCGACGACATGGGCCTGGGCAAAACCGCGCAGACGCTGGCCCACCTGCTCCTGGAAAAGGAAGCCGGCCGCCTCGACAAGCCGGCGCTGGTGGTGTTGCCGACTTCGCTCATTTTCAACTGGAAACGCGAGGCCGAGCGCTTCGCCCCCGGGCTCAAAGTGCTGTCGCTCCACGGCAAGGACCGCGCCGACCGTTTCGCCCTCATCCCCAGGCACGATGTGGTGCTGACCACCTATCCGCTCCTGTGGCGCGATGAGGAAGACATTGCCAAGCACCCCTATCACCTGCTCATTCTGGACGAGGCGCAGACGGTGAAAAACGCCGCCAGCCAGGCCGCGCAGGTGGTGCGCAAATTGAACACCCGCCACCGCCTGTGCCTGACCGGCACACCCTTGGAAAACCACCTGGGCGAGTTGTGGGCGCAGTTTGATTTTCTGCTGCCGGGCTTTTTGGGCGACAGCAAACAGTTCACGCGGATGTGGCGCACGCCCATCGAAAAACACGCCGATGCCCTGCGCCGCGATCTTCTTGCCCGGCGGGTCAAACCCTTCATCCTGCGCCGCCGCAAGGAGGAGGTGGCCACCGAATTGCCGCCCAAAACCATCATCGTGCGCACCGTGGAGATCGAAGGCGGCCAGCGCGACCTGTACGAGACCGTGCGCGCGGCGATGGACAGCAAGGTGCGCGCCGAAATCGCCACCAAGGGTTTCGCCCGCAGCCAGATCGTCATTTTGGACGCCCTGCTCAAACTGCGCCAGGTCTGCTGCGATCCGCGTTTGCTCAAGGCCAACGCCGCCGCGCAGAAAGTCAAGGAGCGTGCCAAGCTCGATCTCCTGATGGAAATGCTGCCCGAGTTGGTGGCCGAGGGCCGGCGCATTTTGGTGTTTTCGCAGTTCACCTCCATGCTGGCGCTGATCGAGGCCGAGTTGCGCGCCTTGAAAATCGGTTACGCGCTCCTGACCGGCGACACCGGCGACCGCGAGGGCGCGGTGCGCCACTTCCAGGATGGCGGCGCGCCGGTTTTCCTCATCAGCCTCAAGGCCGGCGGGGTGGGCCTCAACCTGACCGCCGCCGACACCGTCATCCATTTCGACCCGTGGTGGAACCCGGCCGCCGAAAACCAGGCCACCGACCGCGCCCACCGCCTGGGCCAGCAAAAGAGCGTGTTCGTCTACAAACTGGTGGTCTCCGGCAGCATCGAGGAGAAAATCCTGGCTTTGCAGGACAAAAAGGTCGCGCTGGCGGCCGGCATCCTGTCCGACGATGCGGGCGCCCTGGCCAAATTCGGCGAGTCCGACATCGCGGCGCTCCTGGCCCCGCTGCCGGTGGAACCCAAGGCGGCGGGCAAAAAGTAGGCGCGGCGCGGGCACTACAATCCGCCTTCCTCCTGCCCGCCCATCCATGCCCATCCATTTTGCCGACCGTCTGCTGTCCGCCTGCGCCAACAAGGGTGCGCCCGTTTGCGTCGGGTTGGACCCGGTTTACGAAAAACTGCCCGCCGAACTCAAAAAGCTGGAGCCGGTCGAGGCCATCGAGCGGTTTTCCATGGGCATCCTGGAGGCCAGCGCCCCGCATGTGCCATGCGTCAAGCCGCAGGCGGCTTGCTACGAGCGCCACGGCGCCGAAGGCTACGCGGTCTATCACCGCGTGACCCGGGCCGCCAAGGACATGGGCCTCATCGTGGTCGGCGACGCCAAGCGCGGCGACATCGGCACCAGTTCGGCCCATTACGCGGCCGGTTTGCTCGCCGGACCGGGCGGCTGCGATGCGCTGACAGTCAACGGCTACCTGGGCGCCGACGGCATCGAACCGTTCTTCGAGGTGGCGCAAAAGGAAGGCAAGGGCCTGTTCGCCCTGGTGCGCACCAGCAACCCCGGGGGCGACGCCATCCAGCGTTTGCGCCTGGCCGACGGCCGCAGCATCGCCGAGGCGGTGGGGGATGCGGTGGCTGAATTGGGCCGAAAAAGCGTGGGCAACTGCGGCTACTCGCTTCTGGGCGCGGTGGTCGGGGCGACCAAAAAAGAGGATGCCGCCGCCCTGCGCGCGCGCCTGCCGCAGCAAATCTTCCTGGTGCCAGGCTTTGGCGCCCAAGGCGGCTCGGCCGACGATGTGCGGGCCTGTTTCAAGGCCGACGGCACGGGGGCAATCATCACCGCCAGCCGCTCGGTCATTTTCGCCTTCGAGGGCAAGACCGGCGATTGGAAGAACCATGTCGCCGCCGGCGCCAAGGATTTGAAACTGCAGATTCCGGAAATACTCCGCCATGTCTGAGCCAGTCACCCCGCCCGAACCGTCCACCCGGCCATCGCGCACGTCACGCATCCTGCCTTGGGTGATGCTGGTGGGGCTCTTGGTGCTGGCCTATCCGGCTTACCGCGGCCTTTTGCCGCAGGAACCGGCGCCCCAGGCGGCGCCCGAGGCGGAGATGCAATTGACCCCGGCCGAACAGGCCGAGTTGGAGTCCAACCTGCGCGGCGTCATGCTGCGGATGGCCATGAACGATGCCAAGATCGAAAAAATGTTCAAAGATGGCAAGGGTTATGTCATGGTTGTCCAAAGCGGCGACATGCGCATGACTCTGCGGATGGAAAAAGAGGCCCAGCCCGCCCCGGCCGCCAAGCCGGTTCCCAAGCCGGTTCGCTGACCGGCCGGACAGGCATGCGTACTTTTTGCGAACTTTCGCCATTTGTGGCGGTTTTTCATTTGACTGAACGCCGTTCCCTCGGTGACAATGCCGCTTTCTTCTCCACGCCTTTTCCACACGGTTCCCATGCGCCATTCACAATCGTTCCGGATCACTTCGGGTTTGATTCTGGGGCTTGCCATGGGCGGTGTCCTTGCAGGGTGCAGAAGCGACAAGCCGCAGGACAAACCCCTTGTGGATCAGGGGCCGATGTACACCGGTGCGCGCATCTTCTATGGCACCATCGGCTCCCTGTCACGTTTCGTCAACGACGATGCGATGCAGGTGTCCGGTTACGGCCTGGTGGTCGGCCTCAACGGCACCGGTTCGGCCGAAGTGCCGCCAATCCTGAAACCGTACATGGCCGACATGGTGCGTCGCGGCGGTTTGAACCCCACCATTGTGCTGGGCGACCCCAACACGGCGGTGGTCTCGGTGCAGGGCCTGGTCCCTCCCGGCGCGCAAAAAGGCGACCGTTTCGACCTGTGGGTGGAGAGCACCGTCAGCAGCGTGACCTCCCTGGCCGGCGGCAAACTGTTCACCACCGATCTCCAGCCCGGCCCCTTGGCGCGCGACCCGGGCAAGTACACGGGGTTGGCCGGCCTTGGCTCCGGTTTCATTTACATGGATCCCTTCGACCGGGAGAGCTTTCCCGCCTCCGGCATGAACGGCCTGTCGTGGAGCCAGTTCCAGCGCCAGGCGCTGATTCTGGGCGGCGGGCGCCTGACCGAATCCCGCCAGCTCGCCCTGGTGCTCAACCAGCCGTCGTTCTCGGTGGCCAACCGGATGGTGGATGCCATCAATTCCCGCTTCCCGCAGAGCCGCGCCGACCGCAGCCCGGCGGCCCAGGCGCATGACGAGCAGCGCATCACGCTCAATGTGCCGGCGGCCTTCCGCCGCGATCCGGCGGCCTTCATCGACCAGGTCCGCTGGCTGTACATCCAGCGCATCGATCCCGCCTTTGTGCCGGAACAGACCGAGGCCATGCTGCGCGCCCTGCCCGAAGAATCCAAGCCCGAAGTGCGCGCCGAATTCGCCGAGCATTGCGTGCAGGCATGGAAAGCCATGGGCAAGGGCACGCTCGCCAAATTGCGCCCCGCCTACGCCTTGGCGCCCAACGGCGCGCTGGAAAAGCAACTGTGGCCGCAGGCGGCCCAGGACCCGGTCAAGCTGAACAAACTGCGTGATGCCTATCCGGATGTGCGCGATGCGGCCCTGCGCGCCGGCATGGCCATGGGGGATGTGGAGGCGATTGACATTCTGGTCGCGTCGATTCCGCAGCTGGATGTCGCCGGGCGGCGCCGGGTGGCGGAAATCCTGGTCGAGCAGCCCAACAACAGGGGGGTTCTGGCCGCGCTGCGCATGCTCATTGGCGACCCCGACCGCAGCGTGCGGGTGGCGGCCTACGAGTCCTACTCCGCCTGCTTCGGGCGCCTGGCCGATGTGGTCGGCGAGCAGGAAGCCGAACGGCTGATGGGCGGCGAGTTCCACCGCACCATGGCCTATGCCTATGACGACGGCGCGGAGCGGGCCCGCTATGCGGTGGATGTCGTGCCCATCGGCGAACCGTTGGTGCTCATGTCGGTCAGCGGTTGGCCGCGGGTGGCGATTTTGGGGCGTGACCCGGGCTTGAGGAAGCCGATGTCGGTCTGGTTCGAAGGCGATGGCGCCCGCCGCACGCCGGGGGCCGATGCCGCCGGCATGGCGGCGGCGGCGCACGAACTGGCGCTCAAGACCGGCGTGTCGGATGCGCAGGCCGCGGCGCAACTGGCGGCGCTCGCCAAGGCTTCCGCGCCGATCCCCTTCGCCGGCGCCGGACGCCTCAACCTGCGCGTGAACGACGAGGTGACGGCCAAGGAATTGCGCACC
>CANIYR010000078.1 GCA_947471825.1 Phycisphaeraceae bacterium
AGGCACGGGCATAAAAATCGAGGTAATCGCCCACCGTCATATCACGGTGGGTGGGCAGGTTGTCGGGCATGAATCCGATCAGTTGCCTGGCTTTCTCGGGGTATTCGGACACATTGATGCCGTCTATCCAGCAACCGCCATGGGTGGGTTCATCAAGCGTTGCCAAGCAGCGCATGGTGGTGGTTTTGCCTGCGCCATTGGGGCCTATGAACCCCCACACTTGGCCGGCTTCAAAGGAAAACGACAGGTTGTCGACGGCCACCGTGCGGCCGAATCGCTGGGTGAGGTTGCGGACTTCGATCAGCATGTTTGAACTCATGGGAGGGGCTCCTCCATCCGGCCGATGACCGTTTCTGAGACCACATGGGTTTTGGCGTCATTGAACGGCAATTCGGCGAAAAGGGGCTGCTTAAGCAGGGCTGTCCAATGATCCCCGCGGGGCATCGGGATGATATTTGCCGAATGCGGCTTCCCTTTTTCAAAAATTTCCAATTTGCTTTTTCCGCCTGCGGCAACATTCACGCAATGCAGGCGGCGGCCGCCGGCGTTCACGATCAAATCACTCACTTCGACGCCCAAGCCATTGACAGCCCATAAGTCACCGCCCGCGTCTTTCTCAAATTTCATCCGCAACCGCGACTCGTTCACCTTGCGATAGCCGAAAGATTCGGGATAGCGCGGAACCATCCAGCCGCCTGTCAATCTCTGCGAATCACCAAACACGATGCCAAGGCCGTTGCGCGATTCCGATCGGCTGCCATCGGTTTTGTTGACTGTGCGCACTTCCGCCATGGATGAAAAAGACAGGCCGTCCCCCGGCAATATGGGGGCATACCAAGCGGTGGTCCCCAAAGTGACCGATTTGTGCGCTTTTTCATCAAGCAGGGTGACCACGGCGCTTTGGCCCCACGGCCGCACGCCGTCGCTGAGCAGGGCATAGGCGAAAACGGCCGCAATAAACAATGCCGCCAAGGCGGGCGAAGTCCACAAAATCCAGATGCGCCGATTGCAACGGGCGCACCAGAAATAGTTGGCCGGGCCCACCGCCACCGCAAACACCACCATCAGAATGAACATGCCGCGCACGGGGATTTGACCGCCCTCGATGGGTTTGCATTCCGGCGTGCTCTCCGCAGGTTGCTCGGCACGCTTGGTCTGTTCAAACATGTCGGCCGCAGCATGCCTTGCATCGGGTCCGGATGCCGAAAAAACGGCGCGCCCCAAACCGACGCCATGGGCCGGGATGCCGCCCGCCGCCATCTGAATGTTGTTTTTCCATTCCGCCGGAACATCGGCCTTCCCGGCGCGCATCACCAGCAACTGCCCGCCGGCCTGCACCCATTGGGTGAGCGCGGATCGGACGGCAGGAGACATGCCCTCAAACTCGTCGCGCGTCATGGCCACCGCATCCCACCGGCTGAATCCCATCCAATCGGACGGCCATTCGGCCACCGGCAGTACCGCATCGGCGCCAAGCATCAAGGCAGGCTTCGCCTTGGACACCGGACCCGCCCCCGAAGTGCGGGCCGAAAACTCCGCCTCGGTTTCCGAAATTTGGTCGCGTTCATCGGGCGTGAGCATGCGGGATGTGAGCATGAAACGCTTGATTTCCCCATAGTCATGACGGTCATGGCGAAGCGCTGAAACCGCAATGTCTTTCTCGGCCAGCCGGCCATCCACCGAAACCATGCATCGCCGCGGATAAAAATTCTCCGCCGGTTGGTAAAGCACCACCTCGGCCGATGCCCGCGCCGGGACATCCACCGCACGGACCAGTTGCGCCAAACCGCTCATGCTTGACGAACTGGACAGCTCAAGGTTCACACGAACGGCGGAAACGCCGTCGTTGCGCACGCGGAAACGGTACGGCGCATAGCCGTGGGTTGTTTCAACAGACTCGCCGGCAATGGGCGTCACCTCGATATCGCCATAACGCTCAGCCATGGCCATCGGGGCGGCAAGAACGGCAAGGCAAAGAAATGGCAGATGCAGTCTCATGGTTTGGATTGGAAAAAGGAAAGTTCTAAGCGGGACGTTCAACCCGGATGCGGCGGCCTATGCCACCGCCACCCCGGCCGGCAAATTCAACCCCGCCGGATCCATGCCCTTGAGCAAGCCGGCCACGATGGCATGCGCATCCACGCGATCAATGCGGGCTTGGTAATCCAGCACCAGACGGTGATTGAGAACGGCGGAGGCCACCGCCTTGACATCCTCAAAACCCGCCGATGGACGGCCGGAAAGCAGGGCGTTGGCGCGGGCCGCCTCCGCAATCGCAATCGCCGCGCGCGGCGAGGCGCCGCACGACACGTATTTGCGAACCTGATCGCTGGCTTCAGGGTCGTCGGCATGGGTGGAAGCCACAAGCCGTGCGGCGTATCTCGCCACTTGGCGGGGCAGGGCAACCCGCTCCATCGCGGCGAACAATTCCTGCATGCCCTTCGCATCCAGCACCGCCCGGGTGGCGGGGGCTTCGCCGCGCCGGCGGGAGAGTATGACTTCCTCCATGACGCCCGGGCCCGGGCGCGCCACTTGCAATTTGAACAGGAAACGGTCCAATTGTGCTTCGGGCAATGGGTAAGTGCCTTCCTGCTCGATCGGATTCTGCGAAGCCAGCACGAAAAACGGATCGGGCAATTCGCGCGAAACGCCCATGGCGGTCACGCGCCGTTCCTGCATGGCCTCAAGCAAAGCGGACTGCGTCTTGGGTGATGCGCGGTTGATTTCATCGGCCAGCAGAATATGTGTGAAAATGGGTCCCGGTTCAAACACCATTTTCCGCGCACCGGCTTCGGTTTCCTGAAGCAATGTCGCACCCAGAATGTCGCCCGGCATGAGGTCTGGCGTGAATTGCACGCGCTTGAAATCCAATGACAATGCCTGCCCCAGAGTACGGATCATGGCGGTCTTGCCGACCCCTGGAACACCTTCAAGAAGGATGTGTCCGCGCGACAGGATGCCGACCATCACCATGTGGTGCAGCGCCTCCTGGCCAAGCAGTGCGGCGTTCAATTGTTCGAGCACATTGCCGGCCAATACGCGGGCTTTCTGGACTTCGGCAGGTGTCAGGAGGGTGTCATTCATGGAATTGGCTAAAAAGAGAAAAGGAAAATCAGGCGTCATTTGCGTTCAAAATACTTGTCCACAGCCTGCCGGTGTTTGGGAAGCACATTTTGTCTGGCGGTGGAACCGCCGCCATCGGATTGGCCGGTCAACCCGCCTCCGCTTGAACCGGATGCCTTGGTGTCTGCTTCAGGGGCGGCCGAACTTTCATTGAGCTTGATGGATTTTTTCAAATCCAGTGGACTTGCATCAATTGCCTTCGGGTCAAAAGAAGCCCCCTCTTTGGCGGAGGGATCCTTCCAGGTCAAGCCTTGGCTGGGTCCTTTGCCACCGCCTGCACCACCGGGCAAGCCAGGCTGGGAGCCCTCTCCCTGGCCATCGCCCATGGCGGCCAAGAGGTCGCCAAGCGGATCATCTTCCCCGCCCCCCTTGTCACCACCCTTGGATTGGCCATCTTTGATGGCTTGAATGAGTTTCTGCACTTCTTCTGCGGTCAAAGGCCGCGGAGCCTGCCCCCCATTGGTCAACTGCTCTTGCGCCAACCGGCGGTTTAATCCGTCCAACTGTTCCTGATTTTTACGCAGGAATTCGCGCATGGCTTTGCGCTGGTCCGGCGACAATTGGGGGAGCATGTTGGGGGGAACCTGCAAACCCGGAGGCGGCTTCACTTGGGGCAGGCCGCCATCGGTGGCATCCCGGAAAGCCTTGTCTTCGAGTTCTTGCTGCGTTTGGCGCGCATCGGCCATTTGCTCGGGCGACAGTTCATCGGCATGCGCATCCAATGCGGCACCCAGATTAAGCGCCGCGCCGCCCGATTGGGCGTCTTTGAAGGCCTCTTCACTGGCTTTATCAGCATGGGCCTGGACCTGTGATGCCAGATGGTCGAGCGCCTCCCATGTCTTGGCGGGGTTTTCACCCTGGGCCGATCCTTGGAGTTTGTCCAAACGTTCCTTGAAAGCCGCGGCGGCGGATTCATCAAGCAACCCTTGTTCCTTCAACACGGCCACTTGCGCCTGAAGCAGCTTGACAGGAGCCTCCACATTCAATTTTGCCGGAGGCACGACAGTTTCGGGCACGGGAACGGCAAAGGCGGCGGCCACGAACATCGCTGCCAAAAGGGCCGCCCACACCCCTTTGCCCGGGCGCCATGTCAAACGCAATTCCGGAGGGCGTGGCATCTGAAGCGACCACGCCCCCAAATCACCACGCTCTTCCTCCAAAAGCATCATGCCGTGGGCACCCGAGCGCGCATCAAGCAGGGCCATCACGGCACCCGCATACGGTGCGCGACGAGAAGCCATAACACCGGCCCCCACCAAGGCGGGGATCACCCCCAATGCTCCCCACCCCAATTGAGTGGCGGATATTTCGGGGAAAACCACGCGCATAATTAAAACGGCACAGCCCCACAACAGCATCCAACCGGCTGCCCAACCGAAAAAAAGCCGTGCGAACGACAACCAAACCACACGCTGTCGGAATGTTTCCGCAGCATGCGAACGGTTGCTGGCCGTCAGGGAATGGGCGAAAGTGCTGGAGGACATGGAGAAATGGTTGAGTCAAGGTTGAACCGACTGAACTCTAACGGGCGCAAGGGAAAAAAACAAAAGAAAAAACTGCTTTAGAAATGGGGTTAAATCATCCAAACAAACCACCGGACTCAAGCAGCCTGATTTTGGGAGCCCTTTTTTTACTGTGCTTTTGCCCAAGACGCACCGGAACAGGCACCCCTTGCCCATCAAGTGGCTTTGCACCCACAGTACTGACCACCACACCATTCATCAAATGCGTTCTTAATTCCATGCCATAAATGGCTTGCGATTCATTTCGCAATAACACGCCATTGGCGGAGACCGTGTATGAGAACCCACGATTCAATACACTTTTGGGGGATAATGCGTCCAAGCGTTTTCGCAAAGCGTCCAAGGCCAATCGGCGGTCATGGGTGATGCGCTTGGATTGTGTGAAAAAAGGGTGGCGGGCAAATCCATCCAAGCGGCGGCGGGCGGGCTCCAGTGCGCCACGCGGATCACGAAACATGGGGTGGCGGGCGAAACCAGCCAAACGCTGTTTTCCTTCGCGCAACAGGCGTTGCGCACCCAAACGAAGACGGTCGCCCAACGGCTCGTATTGCTGGCGCAACGTCATTTCATCCGGAATCAGCGTCATGGCGGCCTGGGTTGGCGTGGCGCATCGCAAATCAGCGGCCAATTCGGCCAAGGTGGTGTCGGTTTCGTGACCGATGGCCGCGACCACCGGCAGGGAGCAAGCATGGACGGCCTCCACCACTTCCGCCTCATTGAAAGCCCATAAATCTTCAATGGATCCGCCCCCGCGGGTCAGAAGCACGGCATCAATGCCAAGGCCGGCCCCTTGGGCTGAAAGCGCAGCCAGGGCGCGGGCGATTTCGCCCCCGGCACCGCCCCCCTGAACGCGAACATCCACCAACACCAATTGGCAACCTTTCCAGCGCTTGCCGGCAGTGTTAATCACATCCTGCAAAGCCGCGGCAGATCGGCTGGTCACCACGGCGATTTTGCGCGGCACCGACGGCAGTTTTTTTTTGGATTCCGGAGCAAAATAGCCTTTTTCGCGGTAAAACAACATGCGATGGCGCAATTCCGTTTCCAAGTCGCCGATGCCCGCCTGTTCAATCGCGTCCGCATAAAACTGCACCGAACCGCCTTGGGGCCAAAACTCCACCCGGCCTGTCACAATCACCGACAAACCGTCCTTCATTTGAAAATTGACGCCACGCGCCCGTGATTCCCACATGATGGCACGCAACTGCGCGTCAGCGTCTTTGAGTGTGAAATACCAATGCCGGCGATTGGAAAAATTCGACACTTCGCCCTTTACCCGAAGCTTTTGCGGCAAGCCGGTGGCCACCGCCTCGGCGATCATGCCGGCCAAAGCCGCCACGGGGATCGCTTGAAGGTTGCCTGAAGACGGGCTGAAAAGGGACATGCCGTAAGTTTACCGTTTGCCAAGGCACAAGCCGGCTTGGTCAAATCAAAAAAGGCCCGCTCAAGTCAAAAATAAACAAGCAAAACAATCGGATTGGCTGTAATAATGCCGACCATGGCCCATCTTGTCGGGTAACGTCCCATGCCTTTCGCCCGACCCCCTCTTCCCATGACCACCCCGACACGGCCCTCATCTTGGCTGCTCGTTTCAGCACTGACGTTTTGTGCTTCAGGACTTGCCGTCATGGGTGCCGTGATGGCCCATGTGGGACACAAAGTCACCGAAAAACGAGCGGAGGGCTTTTCCGGCGTCCATATCCCCTCATTCGAGGAACAGGTAAAAGATCCCAATATGGCGGCGCACGGGGCGATGATTTTCAGAAAAATGAGTTGCTCAACCTGCCATGGTGCGCGATTGGAGGGTGTCGTGGGGCCATGCTTGACCGACCCTGCCTGGATCTATGGCGGTGCGCCGCGGGAAATCCGCAATACCATCAACCACGGAAGCGTCAAGGGCATGCCTTCATTCGCATCCCTTGATGAACAAGACAAAACCGCCGTGGTCGCCTACATTCTTTCGCGCCAACTGGCACCGGTGCTTCTCCCCGTCAAAAAAGGCGAGGAGCCCGTGGCACGCGACATGGTTCCTGCCGAAGCCGTCCCCAAGACCCAACTTTTGACTCCGGGCGAGTCCCTGGCCGATTTTCGCCTGCCAACCGGCTGCAAAATTGAGTGCTTGGCATCCGAACCCATGGTGGTCATGCCGGTGTCTGCAAGTTTTGATGCGCGTGGCCGGTTGTGGGTCGCAGAAATGCGCACATTCATGCGTGATGTCAAAGGCACCGACGAGTTCAAGTCTGAAGGCCGTCTGGCCGTTTTGGAGGATACCGACGGCGATGGCGTGTTCGACAAACGGACCGACATCTTCACCAACCTGGTTTCGCCGCGCGCGTTGCTTCCATACAACGACGGCATCCTGTTCGCCGACGATACGCGTCTTCTATGGGCGCCGATCGATGCGAACCTGAAGCCAGGTCCCATCTCAGTGGTGGACAGGGACTATGCCAAAGGTGGCACCGTGGAGCACAAACCGAACGGACTTCTCCCGCACTTGGATGGCTGGATTTACAACGCCAAGTCGGGTGCCCGCTACCGGCGGATGCCTGGCACCGATACTTGGCAAAAATCAGCCAGCGAATTCCGCGGCCAGTGGGGCATAGGCTGCGATGATTTCGGCCGGCTGGTGACCAACACCAACAGCAATTTTGCGATGCAGGAAACTTTCCCGCCCAATTTCCTGCAGGGCAGCCCTCTGGTCAAAAAGACTTGGTCCGGCCGCGATGTGGGTGGCACGGCCTGCCACCCGCGCCGCATGACGCCGGGCATCAACCGGGCCTACCTGCCGGGCGGCCTCGACATCGAGGGCAAACTGAAAAACTGCACCTCCGCCTGCGGACCGTGGGTGGCGCGTGGCGCGGCGCTGGGCGGGTGGCAGGGACTGTTTGTCTGCGAACCCACCAGTCACCTGCTCAAGTACATCCGGCTTGATACCAATGAAAACGGCCAGCCGCAGGGCAGTCAGCCGCTGGCCGACACGGAATTCCTGACCTCCACCGACGAACTGTTCCGCCCGGTCAACCTCACCGACAGCCCTGACGGTTCGCTGCTGGTGCTCGACATGCATGTGGGGATTGTGCAACACAAGGAATTCGTGTCAGCCTACCTGCGCCGATACGTGCTCAAGCATGGACTGGAAAAATTCACCGGTTTTGGCCGCCTGTACCGCATACGCGATGCATCCGAGCCTCTGGAACGGCGCCGTCCCGACCTTGACACGGCCGGCACCGCGATATTGGTTGGGTATCTGGAACACGAGTCGGGTTGGTGGCGCGACATGGCCCGCCGGCAGATCATCGAACGCGGACTGAAGGAGGCCGCAC
>CANIYR010000079.1 GCA_947471825.1 Phycisphaeraceae bacterium
ACAGGTGGGCGTACTGGCTGACCACCGAGCGCGCGCCGATGTGAACCGGACCCAGGCTGTAGAGGATGGCGTGGTCGCCCACGGTCGCACCGTCGTCCAGGGCCAGCATCCAGGGGATTTCGATGTCCACCGTCGGCCGGATGCGGGTGCCGCCCCCGACCTTGGCCCCGAACAGGCGCAACCAGGCGGCGCGCAGGCCGTACCAGTTGTGGAAGGTGGCGCGGAAGACCGGCTTGCCCACCAGCATCCACAGCGCGCGGCGGATTTTCTCGCCGGTGGTCCACGGGCTTTTTTCGGCCGACAGCGTGGGCGGTGCGGGCGGCTTCTCCGGCGCCGCCTCCGTCATCCCGGCCGTTTTTGGGGGCGGCAAAGAGCCCGCGCCGGCGTCGGAAAGCTCCCGCAACTTGGCCAGCGAGGCCAGTTCGTACCAGCCCAACAGCCGGCATAGGACAAAGCCCTGGTAGCCATCCAGAAAACCGCGTTCGATGAAATAGGAGTACAGGAAGCGCAGCGTCGGGCGCATCGGCAGGTTCCATGAAATCCGGCGCAAAAAGCGGCGGCGCGCGATCGTGCCCTGCCCGAATGGCGAGACGGTGATGGCCCCGTCCGCGCCGGCCAGCTGGGCGTGGGCCTCCCAGGTGGAGTAGCGGTTGTGCTTCTCGATGAAGGTGGCCACATCCGGGTAGGCGAAATGGTCGAACGCCTGGCGCAGGTGGCCGGCCGTGCCGCGCGAAAGCACCACATGCTCGTGCACTTCGTTGTCGCCGGTGCCGGTGTCGCCCAGGTTGCCGATGCGCTCGTAGCGGCCGACGGCATGCTTGAACAGGCGGATGTTCCACGAAGGCCAGTAGCCGCAGCCCCTGATCCAGCCGCCCATGAAGCGGAAGCGGCGCGGGATCCAGTAGGCTTCGCCGGTGCCGGCCTGCGAAGCTGAGCGCGGCATCCACTTGCCCGAAATGACATCCGCCACTTCCTGCGCCAGCTCGGGTGTCACCACTTCATCGGCGTCGATGATCAGCACCCATTCATGCCGCCAGGGGATGTTTTCAAGCGCCCAGTTTTTCTTTTTGGGCCAGCCGGCGGCCCGGTCGTAATCAAAATGGTAAACCTCGGCGCCATGGGCCTGGGCCAAAGGCGCCGAGAGGTCGGCCGAGCCGCTGTCGACCACCACAATTTGTTCGGCAAAGCGCAGGGCCGCCAGGCAGCGGGGCAGGTTCTTTTCCTCGTTCAAGATGGGGACCAGCACGCAGACCGGCACTTGCCCGCGCGCGGGCAGACCGGCGGGAACCATCGCATCCGCACGCGGGTCGCGGGGCAGGGGTTGCGCAGGGTGGGCGGAAGTCGTCATCGGCAGGGATGATAACGCGCAATCCAATGAAAAACCCCGGGCTTGCGTCCGGGGTTTTGATTCATCAAGCGGTCGGATTACTTTTTGCAGCCGCAGCCGGAGCCGCAGGAGGCGGTCAGTGCGCCGTCCTTCTTGGCCATGAATGTCAGGAGGTCGATCACGCGGTTGGAGTAGCCCCACTCGTTGTCGTACCAAGAAACCAGCTTGAAGAAGTTGGCGTTGAGTTCGATGGACGAGCCGGCGTCGAAGATGGACGAGCGGGTGTCGTGGATGAAGTCGCTGGAAACCACTTCCTCGTGGGTCACGCCCAAGATGCCGCGCAGATAGGTTTCGCTGGCATTCTGCAGGGCGGCGGTGATTTCGGCGAGCGAGGTCGGTTTGACGGTCTTGAAGGTCAGGTCGACGACCGAGACGGTCGGGACCGGCACGCGCAGGGCCATGCCGGTCAGCTTGCCCTTGACTTCCGGGCAGACCAGGGCGACGGCCTTGGCGGCGCCGGTGGCCGACGGGATGATGTTCTGCGCGGCGGTGCGGCCGCCCTTCCAGTCCTTCTTGGACGGGCCGTCCACGGTCTTCTGGGTGGCGGTGTAGGCGTGCACGGTGGTCATCAGGCCTTCGGCGATGCCGAAGCCTTCCTTCAGCAACACATGGACCAGCGGGGCCAGGCAGTTGGTGGTGCAGGAGGCATTGGACACGACGCTGTGCTTGGCGCTGTCGTAGATTTCGTGGTTGACGCCCATGACGATGGTTGCATCCTCGCCCTTGGCCGGGGCCGAGATGATGACCTTTTTGGCGCCGGCGGTGATGTGGCCCTTGGCCTTTTCAGCTTCGGTGAACAGGCCTGTGGACTCGATCACATAGTCCACCTGGAAATGCTTCCAGGGAAGTTCGGCCGGGGTCTTGGCGGAAACCACATGGATTTCCTTGCCATTGACCACCAAGACGTCGTCTTCGGCCTTGTCGGGCGAAGACTTCTTGCTGGACACGGTGCCGTGGAACTTGCCCTGGGTGGAGTCGTACTTCAGCAGGTAGGCCAGGTTGTCGGCCGGCACGATGTCGCCCACGGCGACCACTTCAATGCCGGGGATGTTCTGTTCGCACAAAGCGCGGAACACGAGGCGACCGATGCGACCGAAACCGTTGATGGCGACCTTGATGCCCATGGCGTTTTTTCTCCGAGGAAAAGGGAAAGTGAGTGTCGGGGTAAGGGCGTAAATCATCGGGATTCCGCGCTTCCTGTCAAATGGGCCGCCCGGGGGTTGCCTGATATTGGGGATATCATTCGCGCCCATGTCCATTGCTTATCTGGCCCTTGGCTCCAATCTGGGCGGCCGCCACGCCTTCCTGGCGGCCGCCTTGGCACGCCTGTCGGCGTTGCCGGCCACCCGCCTGGCGGCCCGAGGCGGGGTTTACGAGACCGCCCCGGTCGGCCCGCAGGATCAGGGGGCGTTTTTGAACACCGTGGTTGCGCTGGACACCCGCCTGACACCCCGCCAACTTTTGGCCGCCGGCCAGGCGATTGAAACCGCTTTGGGCCGCCTGCCGGAAAACCGGCGCCTCCGCTGGGGCCCGCGCGAGATGGATGTGGATTTGCTGGCCTTCGGCGACTGCGTGGTGGACCTCCCCGATTTGCAACTGCCGCATGCGCGCATGGCCGGCCGCTGGTTCGTATTGAAGCCCCTGGCCGACATCGCCCCCGGCTGGGTGCCGCCGGGCTGGCGGCAGACCGTGGCGGAGGCGCTGGCGCAACTGGAACAAACCGACCCGTCCTGCCGAGGAACCCTGCATGTCGCGTGATTCGCTCCTCATTCATGAAGTGTTTTATTCCATCCAGGGCGAGTCCACTTACGCCGGCCTGCCCTGCGTTTTCGTGCGACTGCGCGGCTGCCACCTGCGCTGCAACTACTGCGACACCACCTACGCCTTCCACGAGGGCGGGCGCAGGACCTTCGATGAAATCGTGGCCGAGGGCGAGCGCTTGTCCGGCGGGGCCTGCGACCTGTGGGAGGTGACCGGCGGCGAGCCGTTGCTGCAAAAAAACGTCCACAAGCTGATGACCTACCTGTGCGACCTGGGCAAGACCGTGCTCTTGGAAACCAGCGGCGCCTGCGACATCGCGCCGTGCGACCCGCGGGTCGTCCGCATCATGGATTTGAAGACCCCCGGCTCCGGCGAAGCGGACAAGAATCTGCCCTCCAACATCCCGCTTTTGACCCGGCGCGACGAGGTGAAGTTCGTCCTGACCAGCCGCGGGGACTACGACTGGATGAAAGCCATGCTGGCCGAGCACCGGTTGAACGAAAAAGTCGGCGCGGTGCTGGTGTCGGCGGTGTTCAACGCCAAGGCCGACGACCATGTGAAGGGTTGCACCGGCCTGCACCCCCGGGTGGTGGCCGAATGGATCTTGGCCGACCGCCTGCCGGTGCGCTTCCAGACCCAGCTCCACAAAATCATCTGGGATCCGGCCACGCGAGGTGTGTGAGGCGTTTCAAATCCTTGCCGGCGCGTTTGCCAGGCGCCCCCGTTTCTTTTTTTCCTTCTTGAAGTGCGTCCGGCCGCGTTCCGCCGGCCGTTGAAGGCGGGTTGCCCTGCGGACACCCGTTCACTTTGTGCCGATGACCAGCAGCACCTGCACCTCGGTGCCGTCACGGAACGCGGTGAACAGCGCCCGCCCCAAGGTCAGGGTCAGGGGCGGCGGTGTGGCCGAGAGCACGAGGGCTTCGCCCGGATCCGCCGGCGGCCCATCCTTTTCGCCAGTTTTCGGGGCGGTTTTTTCGCCAGATGGGCCGCCGGGATTGGCGTTGCCTGCGGCCGTTTCCGGCGGCAGCTCCATCGCCCACGGGCGGTGAAAGCCCACCACAATCAGTTCACCGGCGCGCGGGCGGATTTGGGCTGCCAGCGCGCTGATCAATTGTCCTTGGATTTCCTTTTCCCAGGCTTTGGGCGGGCCTTTTTCCGGATCGATGACGAGGACAGGCGCCGGGCGGTGCAGATGGGGGGTCAGGGTCAGCGTGTCGAGTTTGCCGTTGAGGAAGGCCGCCTGCCCGAGCAATTGCAAGCGGTCGCCTGCGAAGGTTTCCATCAGCGTGATTTTCGGCGCCAAGGGCGGCAACGTCCGGTCCAGCGGCAGTTGCAGGCCGCGCGGCAGGGCGCCGCCGCGGTGCAGGGGTTCCGGGAAAGGCCGCACGGCGAAGGCGGCGCGGTTTTGCACCGTCACGCCGGCATGGGCGGGGGCGTTTTTTTCCTGGCGGTTGAGGGCGCCGCGGAAAGCTTCCCACTTCGCTTCGCGCAGCATGCCGATGCGCAGTCCGTTGGCATTCCACAGCGCGCGCAGGTCGGCCGGTAGCACGTCTTCGTCGGTCAGCGCCCAGGCGCGGTCGGTGGGGGCGTTGAGTGGCAACTGGCAGGTCAGCGAGACCGCCGGAGCCTTGGGGGCGTTGATGTAGGCGGCGTCGTCGCCGCCCTCGGCCGGCGTGATCGCGCTTTTGCGCAGTTCGTCCCACAGGGCATCGGCATGAGCCGTGTTTTGGCCGGGCACGGCCGCGGACGGGACCGGCAGGCGCCCGAGGCCGACCTGTTCATGGGCGCAGCCGGCGGCCATGCAGAGTCCGGTCAAAAGCAGGGGGCGGATGCGCATGGCCGGGATTGTAGGTGGGTGACTACAATCCCGGCCATGCTCATTTTCGGATCGCCCGCCCTTGGTTCCCGACGCGTGTCCGTCGCGGCGCCTTTTTTCCAGGCCGGATTGGCCGGCTACTCCGATTACGCCATGCGCGCCGTGGCGCGCCGGCACGGCTGCCCGCTGTGCGTGACCGAGGCCATGCTGGACCAGTTTCTCATCAACGGAGGCAAGGGCTTGGATGCGGCCCGCCTGCATGCCGGCGACCACGGTGCGGCGGCCCCGATCGTGGGGCAACTGATGGGCTCGCACCCGAAGGAAATAGCCGCCGGGGCCAAAATCCTGGTCGGGTTGGGCTATGACATGGTGGATGTGAACCTGGCCTGCCCGGTCAAGAAGATCAAAAAGAAGGCCCGCGGCGGCCACTTGCTTTCGGTGCCGGAAGAGGCCGTTGAAATCCTGGATTCGGTGATGCAGGCCGTCGGCTCCCTGGTGCCGGTGACCGTGAAGTTGCGCCGCGCCTACGACGATACGCCGGAGATGGCCCGGGCCTTTACGGTCATTTTTGAAAAAGCAATGGGCTTGGGCTTGTCCGGCGCGGTCGTTCACAGCCGCACGGTGGCCCAGAAGTACCGGGGGGCCGGCCACCGGCCGTTTTTGCGCCAACTGATGGACACCTACGGCGCCCATGCCAAGTCCCGCCATTTTGTCATTGGCGGATCGGGCGATGTCTGGTGCGCGGCCGACATTTTCAAGATGCTGGATGAAACCGGCGTGGATCTGGTGTCGGTGGCCCGCGGCTGCATCGGCAACCCGTGGGTGTTCGAGCAGGCGCGCGCCTTCATGCGCACCGGCGATCCGGCGGAATTGGCCAAAGTGCCCGGCATATCACAGCAACGTGCGGTGCTGCTTGAACATTTCGAACTTTCCGCGGCATTGCATGGCGAGGCGGTGGCAGGCCGCGAAATGCGCAAATTCGGCATCCGTTTCTCGCGCCTCCACCCGCGGGGCGACGAGGTGAAAAACGCCTTCATCAGGGTTCACACGCTGGCCGACTGGCGGGCGGCGCTGGACCTTTGGTATGGCGCCGACGGCCCCGGTGCTCCGTATGAAAAAACCCTCCCATTGGAGGCGTTTGGCGGCCAGGCATCGGAGGAATGCGCGGATGAATGCGGCGAAGCCTGCGGCATGGCGGAGGCTGTCTGATGCGTCTGCTGATCATGGGCGACTTGCATTTTTTTCGCACCCGCTTGACGCCGGGCGAATGGCTTTCCAAGCGCATGCTTGGCCAAACCAACTTGCTGCTCAACCGCCGCCACCAGTTCAACCACGGACTATTCCCCGCCATGTTGGAGCGCGCCATGGCCCACAAGCCGGATGCCGCCATTCTCACCGGCGATCTGACCACCACTGCACTTGGACGCGAGTTTGCCGACGTCCAGGCGGCGCTGGCTCCGCTGGCAGCCCGCATGCCGGTGTTTGCGGTTCCTGGCAACCACGACCGCTACACTTTCGCTTCCGCCCGCCAGCGGCTTTGGGAGACGGTTTGCGGCGAATCCTTGGGTGCTCCTGCATCTTTCCCCGCCATGAAGCCGCTCGGCGGCCGGTGGCATGTGCTGCTGCTGGATTCCGCCTGCCCGCGCATTTTTTCATCCCGCGGTCGGCTGGGGCGGACCCAACTCGCTCAAACCAAGCAATTGCTCGATGGCCTGCCTGCCGGTGACGGGGTGGTGGTGGTATGCCATTATCCGCTGTTTACACCTGAGGGAACCCGCATTTCATGGAATCGCGACATGGCCTGGCGTGCCGCCTTGGTTGAAATGCTTGCAGCCAGTGCCGCACGGGTGCTTTATTTGCATGGGCATATTCATCAGCCATGGCACCTCACGGTATCTGCGGACGGCACGCCTTTCGACTGCATCAACGCGGGCGCCCCCTGCCAAACGGTTGACAAAAACGGCCGGTTATGGCCTGATGGCCAGGGTTTTTGGATCGTTGATTTGCCAGAAGACGTTAAAAATATGGATTTTATGTTGATGCATGCAACTGGGATGACCAAGTTTTAAAAGGGGCTTGCATTTGGTGCGGAATCCTTACAATGCCGCTTTATGTGGTTTTTAAACATCTCCCTTCCACGGTCTACCCATGAAGATTCGCACAGCCGCCTTGCTCTCGCTTCTTGCTCTCGGTTTGCCTGCCTGCCAGCATGAGTTGGCCAACAGCAGTTTGACGCCGTATGACGCCAAGGTGAATGTGCATGCAGCCAATAGCCGTTCCATGCAATTGCTGGAAGTGGATGTGATCAAGTCGCTGCAGGCGCAGTATCAAGCCAGCGAAACCCCGGCTTTTTACCTGATCCGCGGTTCGGATTATGAGACCTATCAAAAGGTTGGCAGCCAATTGGGCAAGTCGGTCAAGAATCCGGAGACAGTCACCGGCAAGGAGCCTGTTTACGCCGTTCGCAGTGTCAACTTGGGCGAGGCTGAGGGTGATGTGGTGGTGATTCACCCCAGCGCCGACAGTCCCTTGGTGATGGCTGACGCGCATGTGGTTTATTCCGAAGTCAATGGGCATTCCGCTTGGCGCGTCGTTAAAGTGACCGATCGGACCGTCAAGGTGGCGACCATTGCCGATATGTTGGCAGAAGAGCGCAATACCATACGTGCCGCACAAGAAGCCGCCGAAAAGAAAGTCGCTGAGAAGGCTGCCGCCGAGAAGGCCGCCGCCGAAAAGAAAGCCGCTGAGAAGGCTGTCGCCGAGAAGGCCGCTGCCGAAAAGAAAGCCGCTGAGAAGGCTGCCGCCGAGAAGGCCGCTGCCGAAAAGGAAGCCGCTG
>CANIYR010000080.1 GCA_947471825.1 Phycisphaeraceae bacterium
CGAACACCTGTGCGGCCACCGCGGCGTGGATGTCCTGCCCCTTGGCAAAAGCGTCAAGCAAGCCGGGGTCACCCGACAAATGCGCCAGGAGGCGCAGTTCGATCTGCGAATAGTCGGCCACCACCAGGAGGTTGCCGGGCCCGGCGACAAAGGCGCCGCGGATGCGCTTGCCGACCTCGGTGCGGATCGGGATGTTCTGCAAATTGGGGTCGCTCGAGGACAGCCGCCCGGTGGCCGCGCCGGTTTGGTGGAAGCGGCAATGCACGCGGCCGTCGCTTTCGATGGCTTCATCCAGCGCGACCAGATACGTGCCGACCAGCTTGGTCAGGCTGCGGTATTCCAGCATCAGGGCCGGCACTTGCCTGGCCTCGTCCGCCACGCCGGCGGCGCCTTCGCCTTCGGCCAGTTTCTCCAGCACTTCCGAATCGGTGGAATAGCCGGTTTCGGTCTTTTTGCCGCCCTTGAACCCGAGTTTGTTGAACAGCACATCGGCCAGTTGCTTCGGGCTGTCGGGGTTGAAGTCGCCGCACAGGTCGAGGATTTGCCGGCGCAATTGCGCCACTTTGGCCTCCAGCTCGGCGCGCTGGTCGCCCAGGATTTTTTTGTCCACGCGGATGCCGGCGTCCTCCATGTCGGTCAGCACCTGCACCAGCGGCATTTCGACGTTGTCCGCCAATCCGCGCATGCCCATCTCTTCGCAGCGGGCCTGCAGGATGCGGGTCAGGCGCAGCGTCATGTCGGCGTCCTCCGCGCCGTAACGGGCGGCCGAGGCCAGCGGCACCTGGTCCATGGTGCGCTGGGGTGCGTCGCCCTTGCGCTTGGGGCGGGGGCCGATCAGATTCTCGATGTCGCTGGGTTCCATGCCCAGCTCGCCGCGGGCCAGATCCTTGAGGCCCATGCCGGGTGAGCCGGACAAAAAGGCGCCGATCATGGAGTCAAACACCAGCCCGCGCGTCTCGATGCCGGCGGCGCGCAGGGTTTGCAGGTCGTACTTGGCGTTGTGGGCGCATTTGGGGATGGCCGGATCTTCGAGCAGTGGCTTGAGCAGGGCGACGCCCTCTTCCGGCGACAGGTGGGTGTCCGCCTCGGGCGAACGCAGCGGGATGTAGGCGGAGTTGTCCGCGCACTCCTCGCCGCTTTTGCCCCAAGCCAGGCAAATGCCGACAAGCGGTGCGGTCCGACCGAGACCGATGGTTTCGGTGTCGAAGGCGAGCAAGGGTTTTTCGGCGCGGAGTTTGGCGACCAGCGTGGCGACTTCTTCGCGGGTGCGGGGAATAACCGGGAGGGAAGGCATCTTGCCCTCCTCTGCCGGCTCCGATTCTTTGGACTCTTCGGCCAAGTCGGCGAACAGGCCGAAGGCGGCGGGTTCCGGTTTTTTTTTGGCGGGGGATGAGGAGGCTGGTTTTATCGGGGGCGAGACGCCCTCGGTCCCGGTCGCAAGCGAGGCCCGGCCCAGCAACCGCTCCAGATCCGGCCGCAGTTTCTGGAAGCCCAATTGCTTGAAGCGCTCGAACAGCGCGTCGGCCTGGATGCGGCCGATGGCGTTTTCGCCGGTGGCGCAGCCCTCCAGATCGAAGGCGAAACCGGCCGCGGTGTCGAGCGCCACCAGTTTGCGCGAGATGGCGAGCGTGCCATCCTTCGCCGCCGCTTCGATCTTGTCCTTCTGCGCGCCCTTCAGTTCGCCGGTGCGGGCCAAAAGGTTGTCGAGCGTGCCGTAGGTTTGCAGCAGGGTGGCCGCCGTTTTGGGGCCGATCCCTTTGACGCCCGGAATGTTGTCGCTGGTGTCGCCGATCAGCGCCTGGTAGTCGCGGGCCTGCTCCGGGCGGATGCCTTTCTTTTCGAGCAGGCCGGCGGGGCCGATCACCTCGTCCTTGTGCGCGTCGTAAATCTCCACGCGCTCGGAGAGCACCTGGTCCAGGTCTTTGTCTTTGGTGACCAACCGCACCCGCAGGTTTTCATCGCCGGCCGTCAGGCGCACGGCCAGCGTGGCCAGCACATCGTCGGCTTCCAACCCCGGGATTTCCAGGATCGGCAGGCCGAAAAGTTTGGCCAGCTCCAAAATGGCCGGAATCTGCGCGATCAAATCCTCCGGCGGGGCGTCGCGGTGGGCCTTGTAGGCCGGGTAAATCGTTTCGCGGAAGGTGGGCACCCGCGACTCGACCGCCATGGCGCAGTAATCCGGGCGCTTGCCCTCGAACAGCTTGATCAGATTGACGGCCACGCCGTAGGTGGCGTTGGTCACCTCGCCGGTCACCGGACTGCGCATCGAGGGCGGCAGGGCGTAATAGGAGCGGAAGATGAGCGCAAAGCCATCAAGCAGGTAGGCGGTTTTCACGGCGGGATTGTAGTTGTCGCGAAGTGTGCCGGTCCCGTGCCGGGCGGGGGAATCCGGATTACAGTTCCCGCCATGAATTCCCTCTGGCTGATCATCACTTCCGCCGCCGCTTTTGCGGTCGCTTACCGTTTGTACGGCGCCTTTCTGGCCGCCAAGGTCGCCGCCTTGAACGACGCCCGCGCCACCCCGGCCCACCGGCTGAAGGACGGGGTGGACTACCACCCGACCAGCAAGTGGGTGCTGTTCGGCCACCATTTCGCCGCCATCGCCGGACCCGGCCCCCTGATCGGCCCGGTGCTGGCCGCTCAGTGGGGCTGGGCGCCGGGCTTCGGTTGGATCGTGATCGGCGCATGCCTGGCCGGGGGCACCCATGACTTCGTGATTTTGCTGGCTTCGGTGCGCATGAATGGCAAGAGCCTGCCGGAGATTGCCCGCCAGTGTTTGGGGCCGGCGGCGGGCCTGATTGCCTCCATTGCCACCGGGTTTATCGTGGTGGCGGTGCTGGCCAGCGTGGGCGTGGTGGTGGTCAATGCGCTGGCCGAAAGCGCTTGGGGCATGTTCGCCGTGGTGGTGACCATCCCGGCGGCGGTGCTGACCGGTTTGTGGATGTACAAAATCCGTCCCGGTTGCGTGGCGGAGGCTTCGGCCATCGGCGTCACGCTGGTGGTGGCGGGGGTGATTTTCGGCAAGCCCTTCGCGGACTCTCAGTGGGCCCATTGCTTGTTGTTTGACAAGAAGACGCTGTCGCTCATTTTGCCGGCGTATGCCTTCATCACCTCCATCCTGCCGGTGTGGGTGCTCATGTGCCCGCGCGATTACCTGTCGTCGTACATGAAAATCGGCGTGATGGCGATGCTTGGCGTCGGCCTCTTGATCGCCGCCCCGCACCTGCAGATGCCGGCAACCACGCCGTTCCTGAGCGGCGGCGGGCCGGTGGCGGCCTCCAGCGGGTCGGTGTGGCCCTTTGTGTGCATCGTCATCATGTGCGGCGCGCTGTCGGGTTTCCATGCCCTGATCGCCTCCGGCACCACGCCGAAAATGGTCGGCAAGGAAAGCGACATCAAGGCCATCGGCTATGGCGCGATGCTGGTGGAAGGATTTGTTTCGGTGACCGCCCTGATCGCCGCCTGCGCGCTGGCGCCGGGTGATTACTTCGCCATCAACGCATCCCCCGAGGCGCTTGCACCGATGATGGGCAAGACGGCGCAGGAATTGGGATTCAACCCGCATCCGGTGGAATTGGCGGATCTGGAAAAACAAACCCAGGAGCACCTGTCCAACAAACCGGGCGGTGCGGTCACCCTGGCCGTCGGCATGGCCAAGGTGTTCTGCTCGGTGCCCGGCATGCGCGGCCTGATGGGCTACTGGTACCACTTTGTCATCATGTTCGAGGCGCTGTTCATCCTCACCCTGCTCGAAACCGGCACCCGGGTGGCCCGCTTTGTGTTTCAGGAATGCGTGCTGTCGCTGCGCACGCCGGCGGCAAACTCTGTCATCGGAGCCGAGGTTGCCCCGATGTGGGAAGCCGGCGAGACGGTTGGTGAAAAGCCCGCCGAGGCCGCCGCGCACGCCGCCGGCAACAAACCCAACTGGTGGCTCAATGGGGTGCTGTCGGCCGTCACCTGCGCTTTGTGGGGTTACTTGCTTTACCGCGGCGATCTCGGCACCTTGTGGCGTATGCTGGGCATCGCCAACCAATTGCTGGCCGCCCTGGCATTGGCCATCGGCACCACTTGGCTCCTGATGCATGCGAAGAAAAAAGCCTATGCGCTGACCACCGGAATCCCTTTTGTGCTGACCTTCACCGCCGTGATGTGGGCGGGGGTGGTGAGCGTGGGGGGGTGGTGGGCCAAGGCCAGGGCGGAAAGCACACCCGGGGCCGAAGCCTTTCAGCTCAATCTGATGTGCATCATGGCGGTGGCCATGATGGGAATGGTCTTGGTGATCACCGCCATCGCGGTGCGCAAGTGGCGGCGTTTGCTCAAAGCTTGAACCAGCCGCGCCTGCCGGCCGGGCCGCCCTCCACCCGTTCGCGCACATAGCGCTCGGTGATGCGCAGGCTCTTTTCGCCGCGCGCCACCATTTCGTCGGCCTCATAGTTCACCAATTCGAAGACTTTTTCCACGATGGTCATCAGGCGGCGGGCGCCGATGTTCTCGTTTTCATCGTTGGCTTTCCAGGCCAGGTCGGCCATGGTTTCCAAGGCGTCCTTGTCATAGGAAATGTCGAGTCCTTCGGCCTTGAGCAGGGATTTCTGCTGCTCGGGCAGGGCGTTTTCCTTTTCCGACAAAATGCGCACGAAATCGTTGCGGGTCAGCGGTTCCAACTCGACGCGGATGGGGAAGCGCCCCTGCAGCTCGGGCATCAGGTCGCCCACTTTGGCCACATGGAAGGCGCCGGCGGCAATGAACAGCACATGGTCGGTTTTGACCGGGCCGTGGCGGGTGTTGATGACCGAGCCTTCGACGATGGGCAGCAGGTCGCGCTGCACGCCCTGGCGGGAAACGCCCGGATCGGAGCCCTTGCCCTCGCCCATGGCGATCTTGTCAATTTCGTCGATGAAGATGATGCCGTCCTCCTCGGCGCGGCGCACCGCTTCGCCGACGATGGCGTCCTGGTCGAGCAAGGCTTCGATGGCGGTTTCCTCCAGGTGGCGCAGGGCCGCCGCCACGGTCATTTTCCGGCGGCGCTGCTTGCTCGGCATCATTTTTTCAAGCATGTCCGACATGCCCGGGCCGAACTGGTCGAGGCCAAGGCCCGACATCATGCCGCCGACATCGCCTTTTTCGGTGGTGGTCAGTTCGATCAGGGTGTTGTCCTGCCCGCCGGCGCGCAGTTGCGCCCCCATGCCATTGCGTCCGGCCTGCCAGGCGGCGTGATGATCAGGGTCGTCCACATGGGAGAATGCGCGGTTGTGCGGTGAAGGGAAGAGGATTTCCAAAACCTGCTCGAAAGCTTCTTCGCGCGCTTTTTCACTCACCAAGGCCCCATGTTCGCGTCGGACCAACTGGATGGATTGGTCGAGCAGATCGCGCACCATGGTGTCCACATCACGCCCGTGGTAACCGACTTCGGTGAACTTGGTGGCCTCCACTTTCACGAAGGGTGCGTTGGTGAGGGCTGCCAGGCGGCGGGCGATTTCGGTCTTGCCGCAGCCGGTCGGCCCCATCATGATGATGTTGTGCGGATGCACCTCCCGGGCCACGGCCGGCGGCAACTGGCGGCGGCGCCAGCGGCTGCGCATGGCCACGGCCACGGCGCGCTTGGCCGCTTCCTGGCCGACGATGTGGCGGTCGAGCTGCTGGACGATCTGGGCGGGGGTGAGGTCTTGGGACATGGCGGGCCGGTTGAAGACAAAATGGGATGGCCGCCCATCTTACCCCGCCCGGTTGGGAAATGAAAAAATCCCAGCCTCGGCTGGGATTTTCGGGAGCGGATGCTCAGGGTGTCAATTCTTGAAGCTTTGTTGAAGCACCTTGAGTTGGACAAAGGGTTGCAGCACATTGCCGACCAGTTGCAGTGACGGCTGAATTTCGGCCAGTGCGGCATTCCAGTCCCCCAAGCGGGTATTGGCCACATAAACGACATCGCCGGCCTTCAACTGGAAATCCATGACTTCACCATCACGAATCTTCTGGTAGTTCACCACGATGAATTCCCCGCGGGTGGGTGAGATGGGGCGGATGATGCGGAACTTTTCCCAGTCGGTGCCGAATTGCTTCACATCGCCAGCCAGGGCCATTGCCTTGGTCAGGCTCAGAGTGTTGTCCTTTTCAAGCTGTATGGGCCCCGGCCTGCCCACATTGCCCAGCACGACCACCACCTGCTTGCTGTTGTCGGGGATGTAGAGAAAGTCGTCGGGATGAATCCAGATGTTCTGGGAGAAATTGCCTTCTTCAAGCAGGCTGTAAAGGTCCACATTGAGGATTTGGCTTTTGCCTTCCCTGTTCTTGCGCACGACGTAGGCACCGCGCAGGTTGGCGGCCGCGGTGGGGTTGCCGGCCTGCGCGATCAGCTGCAGCATGTCGGTGCGGCGGTCCAGGTACAAAGGGCCCGGCTTGCCGAATTGTCCGCTCAAGTAAACAATCTGGCTCTTGTAAGCCTTGATTTCAACCAACACTTCGGGGTCAACGATGACCGCTGCGTATTTTTTTTTCAGTTCATCACTCAACTGGGTCGGGGTGAGGCCGGCCGCGCGAAAGGTGCCGATGCCCAGGATCTGGATCGTGCCATCGTCATGGACGGTGGTGGCGCCAGCGCGGCCGCCAGTGCCGATATTGGCGTTCGCATTGCCGCCGCCGCCGCCGCCATTGATCTGGGATTGCGGAAGGCCGGCATTGTCATGCGGGGCCACTTCGATCATGAGTTCGTCACGCGGGCCGATCGTGTATTCGGCGGCGGGTACCACGTCGGTCTCGCGCGTGAGCGTGGGCACTTGGACGGTTTCAAATTCTTCGACCGCGCCATGGGTGGTGGTTGGGTTGGCCGTGCTCGCCAAGCCCCCATGGGATGGGGGCGCATTGAATGGGCCGTAAGACGGGCGGCTGCAAGCCCCAAGGGTCGCGCAGAGGAAAAAAAGGCGGAGGGATGCGAAGGACGATGCGGGCGGGGTCGGCATGGTGCCTATATTAACAATCCCTTGCAAGATGAGCGAGGGGGCAAGCCGCTATACTTTCGTCCTTTCACCATGAAAAACAACAACAACTACTATTCGGGTGGACAATCGCCGTCCAATTACGCTTCTTCTTCCGACTTCGCCTATGGCGCCGGTCAGCCCGGGGCTTCAGCAACTTCCGGCCGCATGGCCGCACCTTCGGGGGGCATGGATCTTGACATTGGGCGCCTTGTCAAGCGGCTATATACCCACTGGTTCGTTTTCGTCGCACTGTGCCTTGTTTTTACGGCGTTTGGCCTGTACACATGGGCCAAGAAACCCCTGGTCTTTTCAAGCTATGGCATGCTGAGCATGGGCGATGAAACCGGGCAGATTGCCGCCGCGCAGGCCAACATCATCGGCATGAGCCAAAAGAGTGTCAATATGCAGACACAACGGGGCGTATTGCGGGGACAAGACCTTGCCTGCGAAGTGATCCGTATCAACGGGCTTAATGCAAAAGTCGCATCCGCCAATCCCGTCACCATGGAGAAAATTCTTTTCCGCCCGAGGTTTTGGCAATCGCAATGGCTTCCCAGTCCCATTACCCGCTACCAGTCCGGGCTTTTCGTCAAGGACAGCCGCGTGAATGCGGGTGTGTATTACACCGTCTATTACAAGCTGGTGTTCACCCAAAACGACACATTCGAGGTGCGCCAGGCCAGCAACAACATGATTTTGAAAACGTGTCATCTGGGCGAGCCCGTCAATTTGGACGAGTGCCAATTCACGCTGGTTGCCGACGGCGGTTGCGTGATGGCCCCGGGTGACGAAATCACGGTCAGTGTCACCCC